>CAZBCT010000126.1:0-8548 GCA_964490485.1 uncultured Candidatus Brocadia sp.
TTTTTCAAAAAACTAAATTGTTACGAAGATTCGAATTTTAAAAATAATTCGGGTATGCTCTATTGAGATAAAAAGGCAAATAACCTAAATTCTGCAAAAGACTTTCGCATAGCGAAAATCTTTTGCAGAATTTAGGTGTCAATTTATAAGTAATTGCGTATTTAGCAAACAATTTACGATATGTTCATCTCCCTCAGTTTCCTTTCTGCCTCGTGTCTTTTTGCCTCTAGTCCCTGACTTTTGGTGACAGGATAGGTTTCGGCACCAGTTAAACGTTTGAAGGGTTCTGGCAGGCATTCAAGTCCGTTTAACGTTGTGTGTTGGATTTCGCGGATCGTTGGCAGGTCGTAACAGATCTTTCCATCTTTTATAACCGGTATTAAAAGGGGTATTCCCCCCAATTCCTCACCTTCAAGCCCGACCACATCTTCCACAAAATTGCCAGTTTCATCGATGATGCGATGTACCTGCTTCTTGCATGGGTAGGTAAGTTTGCCTTCACTGAATTTCATTCTCGGGATAATTTTCCCGTTATGTTCCTGTTCAACCAGCTTGTAGACGCCACCCAATGCCGGAGCATCCTTAGATGTCACCATTTCAGTACCTACGCCGAAGGAGTCAATGGGTGCGCCATTTTTTAATAAAGTATCAATACGGTCTTCATTCAAATCGCCACTAGCGATGATCTTGGCATGCTTTAATCCTTCGGCATCCAAGATTCTTCGCACTTCCTTGCTCAGTTCACTTAAATTTCCGCTGTCAATACGGACGCCCTTCAGCTTCTTGCCAATCACGGCGGCATGCCGTGCCCCGACTAAGGTATCATAGGTATCGATGAGCAGGGTAGTATTATCCGGAAATATTTCGTGGAATTTATTGAAGGAGTCTTGTTCGTTTTCAAATGCCATGACCCATGAATGTGCAATAGTTCCGACTGCTGGTATACCCAGTGCCTGGGCTGCAAAAACATTAGAGGTGCCCATGCAACCACCGATAAAACTTGACCTTGCAGCAAGGATACCTGCCTGCGGACCATGAGCACGACGTGTCCCAAAGTCAATTACTTCACGCCCCTGAGCAGCATAGACGACCCGCGATGCCTTTGTTGCTATGGAGGTCTGGAAGTTCATGATGGAAAGAAGGTATGTCTCTACAATCTGCGTTTCAATGATCGGCGCCGTAACCCGGAGCAAGGGCTCATCTGCAAAGGTGATCGTTCCTTCAGGCATAGCATGGACGTTGCCGCTGAAAGTAAAATTTCTTAGGTATTCAAAGAATTTCCGACTTACGTTATTAAAGATGGGTAATTGTCGTAAAAATTCAATTGCTTCTGCTGAAAATTTCATGTGGGTAAGATAGTGCAGCACTTGTTCAAGCCCGGCAATGACCAGATAAGAACGATTTTTCGGCAGGTGGCGAACAGACAATTCAAAAGTTGCAATGTCTTGCATTCGCTGTTCAAAATATCCGGCAGCCATCGTGAGTTGGTAGAGATCGGTAACAATACCGAGCGAATCTTCATGCAGGAATAGAGATTTTGGTGTGTCCATTTTCATATATTTCGTCAGGTTTTTATCTCACAAATATAAAGCGCCATGTTACTGCGGAATCAGTTTCGGGTCAAGAAAAAGTCACGCACAGCGGGATTCATAACCTTTATAGTACATTGTTTTGGCAGTATTCGCATAGGACATCTTGCACATTACAAACAATGTGGTATAGTATTAATATTCCTTTATTAAAAGGCAATCATTTTTTTAAGAAACCTGTCTTGAGAATAGCTACTATAGTAAACGCATAAAGAAAGCTGTCATTGCGATGGCGCTAGCCCGAAGCATCTCTATCGTGGGATTGCTTCGCTGTCGCTCGCAATGACCAGCATACGTCAATTTATTTAATACGTTTACTATATCAAGGAAGCAGTGGGACTATCTTAAGGAGTCTTGTGCCGTGAATCCGTTCCTATCAATTAAGGGTAGATTACTTACCGTAATCTTCTGCATCTCTTTTATTCCTATTACGGTAATTACGCTGGTATACTACTTCAATGCCAGGAGTTCCCTCAAGAGCCAGGTTTTAGACCAACTAAAAGCAGTTGCGGAATCAAAAAGACTTCATGTCCGAACTTTTATGGAGATTAAAAAGGTACAAACTGTGGATTTCAGTTCTGACGGGTTCATACGAAATAACCTTGAGACAATCAGTCGAGGAAATACCTTAACACGGAGGCGGACAAGTAACTTAAACAAATATCTTTCAGAGAAAAAGCTGACGGCAAGCAGGGATCTTGTTGCAATTGCTCTTGTGGGCAGGGATGGTAAGGTTGTTTCATCTACCAATGAAAAGTTACTTGGCAAGGATATGTCTGACCAGGAGGTATTTATCCATGGGAAAAATATGAAAAACGGTGAAACATTTATCAAACCACGGTACGCTTCTTCCTTTGCAGGATATTGCATATTAAGCGCTGCACCAATTATTTCTCAACATGGCATCGAATTCCTTGGAGTGATTGTCAATGCTTATCATCTTAAAGGCCTGAATGAGATAACAACCAACCGTGTCGGAATGGGAGAGACCGGTGAAGTATATTTAGTTAACAGAGACAACATAATAATTACTGATTCGCGTTTTATCAATCGCGCTTCACTTCATTTGGTTGTGAATACAGAACCCACGCGCAAGATTATTGAAAGCAACGAAGAAATGGTTGGTATCTATCCCGATTACAGGGGTATACCTGTTATTGGCGCCTCAATGGATATCCCTGAATATGGGTGGGTGCTTTTGGCGGAAATCGATGAAGCAGAGGCCTTTGTTTCCATAAAGAAGTTGGGTATTGTTGCATTAATTTTCGGGATTGTTAGCGCTGCTGTGGCGATTGGTGCGGGAACTACCTTTGCTATTTCCCTATCAAAGACCGTGAAGGATTTCACGCAGTTAACCAGAAATTTCGTCCACGGAGCATTGGATTCCCGGTTAGTAGTTAACCGCAAAGACGAGATTGGCGCCCTTGCCAGTAGCTTTAATACTTTGGCTGATGAACTCGCAAAAAAAATCACGGAACACAAACGCATCGCAGAAGTGTTGCGGAAGAATAAAGAACAGTCGCAGGCAATTCTGGACAACACGACAGCGGTTATTTATCTCAAAGATACCGACGGTCGTTACATCCTTATAAATCAGCAATTCGAAAAACTCTTCCACGTGACGAAAGAACAGGTCGTAGGGAAAACGGACTACGATCTTTTCCCAAAAGAAAATGCAGACGCCTTCCGTCTGAATGACCGTAAGGTGCTCGATACAAGACGGTCTCTTGTGATTGACGAGGTCGCCCCTCACGATGACGGGATGCATACTTATATTTCATTGAAATTCCCCATGTATGACTCCGTCGATGGTCTTTACGGCGTGTGTGGTATCTCTACAGACATTACCGAACGATTACAGAAAAAAATTTAGTACTCCTACCCCAAACAATTCGGAAAAGATTATCAATAATACCGCGCCTTTCAAACGGCATGCTCCAGATATCTTTTTTAATCAGAATACGCATAAAGGAGCATGGAGGAAATTGCAATAGCGGCGGTTTCAACCCGGAGGATTGAATTGCCGATGCTGGCGGCCTTACAACCCGCTTTCTCTGCCGCTTCAATTTCACTCCGGTCAAAACCACCTTCCGGCCCTATGATGCAAACGATAGTTTTCGCCGATGGATGTTCAATTACAAGATGCTTCAACGCTCTGGCATTGGGTTCGGTGCATGCAATGAGGGGAAGGTCGTAATGACAAACATTCCTTACGAAGTCAGAGAATGGTATTAGATTTTCGATATGAGTGACATAATTTCGCTTGCATTGTTTGGATGCCCCAATTGCAATCTTGCTCCATCTTTCAATCTTCTCGCCTGATGTATTGCGAATATCCACGACACTTCGTTTGCAAAAGATGGGAATAAGCGTCTTTACACCCAACTCAGCGCATTTTTGAATTAAAAAGGGAGCCAATTTCCCTTTGGGGACAGAAAATGCTATGGTAATATCAATACAAGATTCCCTATTAACCGCCCTGGATTGTTCAATAAATACCTTTAATTTATCATGCAGGATTTCAGTAACACGCGCCAGGTATTCAGATCCCTTCCCGTCAAAAAGGGTGATCGAACTCCCAAGTTTTGCCCGTTTTACATGGAGAATATGATGCGCCTCGCTGCCATCTAACCAAATTTCCGGCGCTTCAGGGGTATACGGCAGGTAAAAACGATCTTGATGCATCTATACGTTCAGGGTATGTCTTGCAAGACTTCGTTCTCTGGCAAAATTGATGATCGTATGGTTGGGACAAACCTCTACACATTTGCCGCAGGAAGTACATTTATGATAATCAATTACCGCAAGATTGTTTTGGACGTGGACGGCATCATATGGGCAAATTTTCTCACACTGTTTACAAGCAATGCAAGAATCCCGGCATATCTTTTTTGCCACAGCCCCCTTATCGAGAGATTTACAGCGCACGTGAACCATTTTTGATACCGGCACGATACTAATCAGTTTTCTTGGACACACTGCTGCACACTTTCCACACGCCGTGCATCGTTCTTCAATTACCTTTGGGAGACCGTCTTCTCCCATATACATAGCTTCGAATTTACACGCCTCCACACAGGTACCTAAGCCTAAGCATCCATAATCACAACCAAGAAAACCACCACCAATAATATGTGCTGCACGACAGTCTTTCACCCCGGTATAGACAAATTTATTTTTCACCCCTCGTGCATGGCACATGACAACGGCAACCGTCCGCTCCCTGCCTTCAAACTTGACACCCATGATGTTTGCTACAAGCTCAGCCACGGCGGATTGTCCTACGGTGCAACCGGTTACCGGGGCCTTACCTTCTACCACAGCCTGAGCAAAACCACTACAACCCGGTTGACCGCATGCACCACAATTTACACCAGGAAGCGCCTCGTTAACACGTTCAATGCGAGGGTCGACTTTCACTGCAAACTTATCTGAAGCAATGGCCAAACCTATCCCAAAGACCATGCCTAATATACCAAGGGTAATTGCTGCTCCTAAAAGTAAACCCATGTAATCTTTCTCTAAAAATTTACTCTTTATAAAATTTCAGTACCACGATTCCTTAATCAAATACATCCTTAGAATTTATTTCCAATCCTTCCAGCAATTTAGACTTCACCATTCCTTCTTTTTTGGATTTACAAAACTCCAGGTATTCATCACCTTCTAAAGTTAAAATCTCGATAACTCTTTCCTCCGGGAATATGAGCCAGTATTCCTTCACCCCATATTTCCTATAGATCTCCTTCTTTTCCACCGTATCATAATAAGTGGACGAAGGTGATACTATTTCAACAATAAGGTCGGGTATGCCGTGGATTGCAGTCTTATGTATTATGCCTTGATTTTCACTTTTAATAAAAACGATATCCGGCTGGAATACTTCATTCTCATCGAAAACAACATCAATGGGAGCGTAAAAAACTTTCCCAAGTCCCTTTTCTTTCACAAAATTCCAGATAAGAAATTCTAAATTCCTTGACACACCCTGATGGTCTGTTGATGGCGCTGGAACCATACATAATTCCCCGTTTAAAATTTCGTAGCGATTATTATCATCAATCTTCAAATAATCCGCATAGGTCATTCTTTTTTTGTCTGTTATAACGGCCATCGTTTACTCCTTACCGCCTTACCGTTGAACATTGACTATTTAACCGAGGTATAACATCTCTGGATTTCATCATCAGTGATTTCATAGATGTGCCTTTTCTTGGATGAGCACATTTAATATCTTTAACACAAAAAACACGAGATGAGTTCCGCTAAGCCATAGTTCCAATCATCATCCGGTGAATCGCCTGTCCGGCAGGCACCATCGGAAAGACATTTTCGTTTGGATCAATCCTGAAATCCATGATAACGGGGCCTTTTATGGAGAATGCCCTTTCTATTGTTGGCCGCACATCTTCCTTCTTTTCTACCAAAAATCCGCTCGCACCATATGCCTCTGCCAGCTTGACAAAGTCAGGATTACCATTCAAAAATACACTAGAATACCGTTTATTGTAAAAGAGTTCCTGCCACTGCCGCACCATACCCAGATAACCATTGTTGAGTATGACTATTTTTACCGGAATATTCAAACGAACAGCAGTGCTCAGTTCCTGGATGTTCATTTGGATACTGCCATCACCGGCAATATCCACGACAATCTTATCCGGACACCCTAATTGTGCGCCGATTGCCGCCGGAAAACCGTAACCCATTGTGCCCAGTCCGCCTGAAGACAGAAAGGTACGCGGTTTTGTATAGGTAAAAAATTGGGCAGCCCACATCTGATTTTGTCCTACCTCAGTGGTGATAATCGCGTTTCCCTTTGCTACATCACAAATTTGCTCAATCACATACTGGGGTTTAATAACACCTTCCGCATTGTTATAGGATAATGGGTTTTTTTCCTTCCAGGAATTAATTTTTTGAGACCATTCCTTTCTCTCAGCGAAACGAATGTGCTTTATGAGTTCTTGCAAGATATTGGTTGCATCACCCACAATGGGGATATCAACCTTAATACTCTTGCTGATGGATGCCGGGTCAATGTCTATATGAATAATTTTCGCGCGGGGGGCAAATTCATCGATCTTTCCGGTAATCCGGTCATCAAACCGTGCCCCAATTGCCAGCAACACGTCAGAATCAGTTACGGCAAAATTCGCATATGCAGTGCCATGCATCCCCAGCATCCCCAGGGATAAATGATGGTCTTCAGGGAATCCGCCGAGACCCATAAGGGTGGTAGTTACGGGAAGATTTCCCTTTTCTGCAAGCTCAAACAACTCTCCCGAACATCCGGAGGCAATGATACCTCCGCCGGTATAGACAACAGGTTGTTGAGCGTTATTAATAACTTCCGCGGCAATATTGATTTGACGAATATTACCTTCATATCGGGGTTTATACCCAGGTAGATCAACTTCGGTTGGTATTACTTCTTCGCACTTTTCCATGGTAATATCAACCGGCAGGTCAATAAGCACGGGACCCCGTCTTCCGGTATTTGCTATGTAAAATGCCTCTTTTACCGTCCTCGCAAGGTCTTTAATATCTTTTACGAGATAGCTGTGTTTTGTTACAGGACGCGTGATGCCAACCGTATCGGCTTCCTGAAAGGCATCATTTCCGATGAGAAATGTCTTAACCTGTCCCGTTATAGCCACCATAGGGATAGAATCCATGTAAGCGGTAGCAATTGCAGTAACCAGGTTGGTCGCACCAGGACCTGACGTGGCAAGGCAAACGCCAACCTTCCCTGTAGCCCTTGCATATCCGTCCGCTGCATGTCCCGCTCCCTGCTCATGCCTGGTTAAGACAAACTTTATTGGAGAATCGAATAATACATCAAACAAGGGTAAAACAGCGCCACCAGGGATTCCAAAGACATATTCAACCCCTTCCCTTATTAATGCATCTACTAATATCTGTGAACCTGTTTTAATCATGGATTTACCATACAATAAACATGAATTATTATCTTATAAAAATTATGGAAAAAGAGAAACCGCAATGCTACGTGAACAGTGCCTTTTAAAAGGTATGTTTAACGGGAAAAGGAGTGCAAATTTTGACGAACAAGTACCATCCTTGATTAAACAAAAATCAGGCATGAAAACCGAGAGAACTAATTTCGTTAGGAACGATATCCTTTAGGTATCATTTTTTTCCGATTCTAAGTCATCATCGATATCATCATAATCAACGTCCTCGATATCCTCATATTTTGGAGGCTTATACCCAGGCGCTTTAGATTTTTCTACTTCTTCTTTAAAAGCATCAAGCACCTTTTCCTGGATCAGCTCTCTGCAGCTTGAATTTATTGGATGGGCTGTATCTGCGTGAAGTTTTAATCTGCCGGCCCCCCTGGATGCGCGTTTTTCATTCAATTTCGTGCCGCAATCATTACAGTACTGGGCCATTAAATGATTTTTACCACCACATTTGGGGCACCTGTCCGTGAGTTTTCTGCTGGGCATTGCTACAAATGCCCCCTTGTGCCCTTCGATAACCTTGAGATCCCTTACGACAAAATCATCATCAATCGTAATGCTACAAAATGCCTGCAGTCTGTTTTTCTTGCCTTCCGTTAACTTCACCCTGACTTCGGTAATATTCACCGTTTTGTCCCCCTTCCTCTTCACTTAGCATTGTCATTGAAATCGCTGGTTACCACAAACACATCGCCAATTCCAAGCATCTTTATCTGTTGTTCAATTTCTTTCGAATCTCTTTCCCCCCTACATAAACCATATAAAGCTGAACCGCTCCCTGATAAAAGTATGCCACAAAAATCATGCTTTGCCAACGTTTTTTTTATTTTCTCAATCTCCGGATACAGCCTAAAGACAACATCTTCCAATCGGTTATATAAACAAGACCCCAATCTTTCCGGATCTCCTGATGCCAATGATTGCAGAAAAAAGCTAACATCTTTCAAATTTTTTGTCAAGACAATTTTAAAA
>CAZBCT010000127.1:0-8462 GCA_964490485.1 uncultured Candidatus Brocadia sp.
TAACGGTTAGATTTCCGGCAAACGTGCTGCTCATGGCCAGTACGTACCACATCGTTTTTGGATCAAGAAATTTATCAATCCATGCCGCTGATAACAAGACAAAAGGCACATTCGAGACCAGATTGGATGCAATGACGGAAAAGATGCTGAAATGGATAATCTGGCTTGATGGAGTCTGTCCCAGATAGGGTTCAACGGCAGTATGTGCCAGGGTTAAAATCCCGGCTTTATTGATGCCACCGACTACAATAAACAGCCCGCTGAAAAAGAGTAACAATGTCCAGTCCACCTTTTCCAGGGCGTATTGCGGTTTTGTCCTTGATAGAATAATCAAGGCAAGTCCGCCGGTTATTGCCGATAACGGGAGATTGCCCGTAAAGACAAATCCTAAAAAGATACAGAAGAGCACAAAAAGAGATTTTGCCGTAAGCTTTCTATCAAGCTCTGGTTTTGTCAGCACAATTGGCGCCAGACTTTTCAAGGTAATATCCTTTTTGAATAGTATAAAAATGATAAGCACATTGGCCATAAGACTTAGGATCCCGATAGGCAGGAGATGCCAGGTGAAATCCAAATACGGTATCTTTGAAAAGACCCCGATGAGCATGTTTTGTGGATTACCCGTGAGCGTAACCACGCTTCCGATATTGGACGAGGTTGCAAGCGCTATGAGATAAGGGACAGGATTGAGCTTCGTCTGGCTTAAGGCAAGTATCAGGAGTGGTGTAAGCATCAGGCAGATGGTGTCGTTCACGAACAGCGCAGACAGGATGCCGCTGGAGAAGGATACAAAGCACAGCAAAAGAAAGGAATTTCTGGCGTGGGTAACCAGTAAATACGAGAGATAGGTGAAACAATTTGCTATCTTGAGATAGCCAATGACGATCATCATACCCAGCAATAACAAGATGGTATTAAAATCCACCGCCCGGTATGCCTCGTCCAGCGTTAATACGCCGGCGAGTACCATAAGCACCGCACCCAGCAATGCGCCCGATGGCCTGTCCAGTTTGTGCCATTTCATCTTCTGGGCAGAGATGATGACATAGGTGAGGATAAAGATGAGGATTGATTTTATGAGCATGTCTCGTCTGTGCGAGCTCGGAGTGAAGCAGGAGAAAAGCGAATAACTAGTGTCTGAGCTAAAACATGTTTTTTTGTAATAGTTTAGTTTTTTGAAAAAATACCGTGAAAAACTCCGTTAGGAGCGATATGTTTATAGACAAACCATTATGCCACAAACAAGCTCCATCGGAGCGGCATGTTGTTCAATGTTTCATATGCCCGCTCCGATGGAGCTAAGGTTTTATATATCACATTTTTCTACAAACATTTCACCCCTACGGGGCTATTTTTCAAAAAACTAAAGTGTTACGTTTTTTTTAAAAAGCGTTACGGTAGTTTTTCGCCTACGAAAATCTTTTCCGAAAATTTGTTACTAGCTTTTTGGTAAAAGGAAGCCTCTTTTCCTCACTTTTTCCGTATTCCCCTTATTTTTTACTCGTCGGTGCATACTATCTCCCAGCCATAACTGTTTTTCCAGTTTTTCAGGCTGCTTTTCGCAACCTTTCGTGCTTCTTCCGTGCCTTCTCCTGAAGCACGTTCCCCAGCTTGTGTAAATTTGCAGCCAGCACTCCCAGTGCACAACACCTTTTAACAAAGAGTTTGCGGAACGGTATAGAAGTGTTGGACGAAATGCAGAACAATTTTTATCACAATCACATGAAGGAATGGCAACAGTGTAGCAGCAAACACTTGGTTTTATTGGTAGCGGGGGTGGGATTCGAACCCACGGCCTCCGGGTTATGAGCCCGACGAGCTACCAGACTGCTCTACCCCGCGTTATTTGCAAGTTGTAATTGGCTGGATGATCCATGCAATGAAAGCAATTTTCACTAGTATATCAGCCAATGCTAAACTGTCAAGGATAAAAACTTTGCTTTGAACGTTATTCTTAATTAAACGAATTGCAAAGAAGTATTTGCACATGGCGGGCTCGCTCCGCTTAACCCACCCTACCGCTGAACGAATCACAAAGAAGTCAAAACACAAGATATGTTTTTGGTAACAATTTAGCCTTTTGAAAATCCATACCTTTGAATTTAATCCAGACAAAACAGAATACGTAGCCGCGAGTGGTTTATCATCCACACAAGTCTGCCTGCTGGCTGGCAGGCAGACCACAAGGGATCGGCGCTACATTTTTCAAAAAGCTAAACTGTTACTGTTTTCGAAGGATGTCGTTTTCAATGACTTTTATCTCCCCGCTTCCTGGCGGTAATAGCCCGAGATTTAACTATGGCCATGGTGAGCATTATCCCTGATACCGTTGTGCAAAGGATTGAAAACCAATCGCCACACAGTACATAGAAAGGATGATAGTTTTTGACGTATTTTATACGGTTGGTAAGCGTGCCGCTGATCTCCCGATATTTTCCGGTGGAGTCAGATAGCCTATCATAGATGGCGCCATCGGGCGCAACAAATGAAGATATGCCCGTATTGGCGGCACGCGCCATCGAGATGCGGTTTTCGACTGAACGGAATACCATGATGGCAAGGTGTTGGTCAAGCTCCGCGCTATCACGGAACCAACCATCATTCGTTATATTTAGCATGAAGTCCACTCCGTCTTTCCTGAATTTTCTGATGAGAGACGGCACGGTATCTTCGTAGCAGATAGACGCTCCAAACGTAAAACTCCCGTTTTGAAGGGTATCTAACGAAAATACGGTTCGTTCGTGACCATGAGTTAACCCGATTTCGTAAGGGACGAGTTTGGCGAGGAAGGGGAAATAAGTTTTCAGTGGGGTAAATTCCCCAAACAACACTAGATGGATCTTGTCGTAGCGATTGAGTAATGTCCCCCTCCTGTTGTAGTAATAACCGCTGTTAAAATAGACTTGTTCTTTCCCCGCAAAAGTCAGGGCAATGCCCCCCAATAGCAGGTTTGTGTTTAACTCCTGCGCAAGGCTGGTGGCGGTAAGCTGCGACAAGAGATCAATCTTTCTGCCGGTAAGTTCGGGGTTGATATTAAGGATCCCCGGCATCATGGTCTCCGGCCATACCAGGAGGTCGATTGATGTGCCTTTCATGCCCATCGACAGGTCTGTATATTTTTTCAGGATTTGTATTTCATCTTCTTCTGTAGACTCGAATTTTAAATCCTGAGGTATATTGCCCTGGATCATGCACACAACAGGCCCTTCTTCGGGGTGAAAATGTCTGAGCCAGTATGATCCGTAGAGCATACTAATTGCCGCAAGAGCAAGCGGCAGCATGCACGTCAGTCTGAAAAAGGCCCGCCTTTGACTTGTAAAGCTACGGATGAGCAGATCGGCAATCGCTGCATTGACCATGATGGTGATGAAGGAGATGCCGTAAACACCGGCAATATCGGCAATCTGTATTATTGGCAGATACCGATACTGGGTGTGTCCGATAAAAAACCATGGAAAGCCCGACATCAGAAAGGATCGGATAAATTCCAATGCCGTCCAGATAGAGGGTACAACAACGACAAAGGGAAGCTTCAGCTTAGATATGATAAACCGGGTGCAGAATGCAAAGACGAGAAAATATGCGGCGCAATACAAACTCAGCAATACCCAGGCAATAATTGCGATATGGCGCATCCATGAAATCTGGATAACAAAGAACACGATGCCTATACCCAGCGAATAAAGGCAGATATATTTTTCTTCAGTTACGATGAGGATGAACCACGGAATACAGGCGATCCACGCAAGATAGCCAAGGTCTGCAGGCGGAAAAGAAAGGCACAAAAGAAGTACGGTCAGAAAGGAGAGGGCGAGGAGTTTTATAAAATGATTTTGTTCAAGGTTTTGAAAACATGCTATTTTATTCAAGGGATATAACATCGACCAATTGGCCTACCGCAAGTTTTTCTGCGTCTTCACGGACGATAAGCAAGCAATTGGCCCTGGTGGTGGCCAGCAAGTCGGCAGAGCCATGCCATTCTACCGGAGAAACCAGCCAGGTGTTATTGTGCATGCGAAGGAACGCGGGGCGGTATTCACGACGCTTCCTCCTAACGAAGATCTCCGTCTCCAGAGACGCCTTGAAGATCGTCCTATGGGTGTTAGTAAATCCCATCATCTTTCGGATAGCGGGGTAAATAAATAATTCAAAGGTAACAAAGGATGCCACGGGATTTCCCGGCAAGGCAAAGATAAAGGTCGTATCCTTTTTGCCGAAAATAACCGGTTTGCCCGGTCTTAATGCCACCTTTTCAAAATAGATCTGGGTATTCAAGTCCTTCATCACATCACCCACGAGGTCGTATTCTCCCATAGAGACGCCTCCGGAAAGGATTAGGATATCCTTCCGGAAACCCCTCTGCATCATGGCCGATATTTCTTCCTTGGTATCTTTAACAACACCGAAGAGTTCAACCTCTGCATGCATACGTCTCGCCTGCGCAGCCAGGGAATAGCCGTTACTATTTCTAATCTGTGCAACAGAAGGTTTACATCCAACGTCCACCAGTTCGTCTCCGGTGGAGATGATACCTACCGTTGGTGCAGAAAATACCTCTACGCGGGATTTTCCTATCGTGGCAAGAATGCCAATTTCCTGAGGCCGGATGGGCATGCCTTTGCAAAGAACCTTTTGCCCGACCTGCATGTCCTCGCCGCGGTTTGAGATGTTCCTTCCCCTATCAATGGGTCTGAGAATTTTTACCCGGTTACTTGCCGAAAGCTCTTCTGTCTCCTCAAATTTAACCACTGCATCGGCCCCTGCGGGTACTGCGGCTCCGGTCATAATCTTGGACGCTTGTCCGCAAGAAACCGTTTTTGTGGGCATATGACCGGCGGCAATATCTTCAATGACTGTTAATTCAACAGGGGCATTTGTAGTATCCTCAGCAATGACGGCGTACCCATCCATTGCCGAGCGGTTAAACGGAGGCATATCGATGTCGGATTGCATGTCCCCGGCCAGGCAAAACCCCAGGGCGTTTTCAAAGGGGATTGTTTTGACCGGCAGGGGTTTAATGGTATCCTCAACAATTTTTATGGCGGTATCGACTGAAATCATAGCTTCCTTATGTTAAAGAAACGATCTCAATATGTCAAGTGTTGTTAATCAAAACCGTATTATTACTCAAAAGACACCTGTTTCTTTTGGAAAAAACTTGACAGGATGAAATCTAATGGATATAAGGACTTAACCCTTTATAGTATCAGTTTGCAAGAATGTTATTGTAATAAAAGGATCTCATATTGACTTGTTTTTCAATCAAAAAGACAATCCTCTGGTTAAGTATATCAAGTTTATTATTATATACCGTTGGTTGTGCTACGGTAAAAATCAAAGAGGGAGTCTTCTTTCCACAAGACAAAAATTATAGAATAAAGATACCGGGAACCGGGAAGGGGTGGGAGCCGATTCAGACAGACAAAGGAGATATAGCATTATGGCATAAACAATATAAGGCCATGATTGTTATCATCTCCAGCAATATAGAAAACAAGAGGTTTTCGCTGGAGATGCTCAGTAGACTCCTTTTTTTGGGAATGGCAGGCAAGAAAATCGTATCGAAGGACCCTGTGCTCTTGGATAATCAGTGTGCACTCCATACGATTTTAGAGGGAGAAATGGATAATTGCAGGTTAACGATCGATTCGTATGTCATCAGGATAGAAGATAAGGTTTACGATCTGGTATGCTGGGCACCATCCGGTTTATTTGACCATATCCAGGACGATTTTGAGCATATGGCAAGGTCTTTTCAATATATCAGAAACTGAGGTTTCACGATCATGTGCTTTGTGGCGAGGGGAAAGCGATTTTAGAAGTAGCTTACGAATGACAGACGGGGCAAGGCGTTTATTCAGTGATCGCAAGGATTACATATGAATCTTTTATTATCCATCGATGTCGCTGTGAAAAAAGGTATCCTTTTGGTGGGCCAGGTCTCCTTATTGACGATCAAAGGGTTTGTGGGAATTTTTATACCACCATTCAACCTGAAGCTCATCCTCCGGGAAATCGACACCTTTGGGGCAGGATCGCTTTTTTTGGTCAATCTCATCGCGCTATTTACGGGGATGGTGATGGCTCTTCAGACGATTTATGGGTTACGTATGTACGGCGCGGAGATATACGTCGGCAGCGTGGTGTCCTTATCCCTTGTCAGGGAATTAGGCCCGGTCATGGCTTCCATCATGGTTGGTGCAAGGGTGGGGTCCGGTATTGCGGCGGAAATTGGCGCTATGCAGGTAACGGAGCAGATTGATGCCATGCGTGCCCTGGGGGCGAGTCCAGTCAAAAAACTGGTGAGTCCAAAGATCATCGCCGGGATGATAACCCTTCCCCTCCTCACCGTTACGGCAGATATCGTCGGGATCTTTGGAGGCATGGTTATTGCGCTCTTTGAGCTTGAGATAGATCGTACGTTCTATATCGATTCCGTTTTAACGACGATTACCGTTTCAGATTTATTGAGTGGCATTGGGAAGACAGTGATTTTTGGGTTGCTGATTGCTGTGATTGGTTGCTACTTCGGGTTGCGAACCACGGGTGGCACCACGGGCGTGGGACGTTCTACGACCAATACCGTCGTAACGGTATCGATCCTGATCCTGATTTCAGATTTTTTCCTAACGAAATTGTTTCTGATTGTTTTTTAATTTATCTTTGGACACAGATAAACACAGATGAACACAGATTATGAGGCTGTTAAATGCAAAGAATTGACCGAGAAGATTATTAATATTTTCTATAGGGTTTATAACAAGCTTGGCTATGGTTTTCTGGAAAAGGTTTACGAAAATGCAATGATGATAGAACTTAAGAAAGCAGGTATTCCAACAGCTTCCCAATCTCCAATAAAAGTATTTTATGAAAGTGAGATTATAGGTGAGTACTTTGCCGATATCCTTGTTGACGATAAGGTAATCGTAGAAATAAAAGCTGCGAAGAGTTTAGTAATAGAGAATGAAGCGCAGGTGTTAAATTATTTAAGAGCATCGAAAATTGAAGTTGGCCTCTTATTTAACTTCGGCCACAAACCAGAAATTAAGCGTAAAATATTTGATAATTTTAGAAAGTAGGTATCTGTACTACTATCCACCAACTTCTTGTTTTTTATGCTCGTTTTTCAGACTGCATGATCGTAAGGTATTGATTAGATGAGGCATGCGTAAAGTTTGGAGCATTGAGTTTTTTGTCATTTGAAATTGTTTCGTATTTCGATATTTGTATTTCGAATTTGGTTGCGGCCAAAGGCAGCGCCAAGTCCTTTGTGGTTAAACTCTTTTGGTTGCGACTTTGCTGCGCTATGATATCTCTTTTCCGCATATTCTCATGCGGATAGGTTGCTATAGTACACCCGCGTGTCCGTTAAAAAATGTACAACACGATAAGCACTGGAGGGGAAGTGAGGAGGGCGTGGAAAGGGGATTGTGAAAAACATACATAAAAAAGTTTCTTGTATAGTAATAGTTATGAAACAGAAAGAGAATGGAAAACAATATGGTTAACTATCCAACTGAAAAGGCGAAGCGGATTGTTATGTTCTGTGACCTCAGGGATTCAACGGACATCTTGATGGATTTTGAACAAGGCATCTACCGTAGCACGGAAACTTCAGGAGCAAAAGCCTTTACCTACGCAGAATTTATTATGGACGTCCATGAAACGTCCTATAAAGAACTCTATTTAGGACACGAAAACACCTATGCAGAAATATATGGTGATGGTTTGATGGGAATCTTCCCGGAAGACAATGCAAAGTACATTTTAGAAAATATTTACCGGTTGACAAAACGCATGCGTACCTATAATGATTCCCAGGGTGTGGGTGTCTTTAAGCCGAGAATCGATATCGGTTTCGGCATTACGGTAGGAGAGGTTGCGTTTATTTATTATCCACTGGACAAACGCCATCATCCCGTAGGCCGGTGTGTTCATGAGGCCACCCGAATTGAAGGACTATCGAGATTGTATGATGCCAGGGTTTTAATTTCTGACCGGTTTTTTAAATTTGCAGAAGATTACATTTACACCGACCAAAGGTTCTCCTATCGTTTCATTGACCGTATTATACTCAAGGGTTTCAGGGAACCCATTACCCTTTTTGAACTTCTTATCGACAATGATCCCAGATTTGAGCTTAAAAAAAACTCCGTGAAAGAATATTCGGAGGCATATACGAGATATTGCAGAAGAGAATGGGGAACAGCGGCAGACCTCTTTCAAAAAATCTCCCAGGAATATGGATTAGGCATAGGGTCTGTTATGGCAAAAAGATGTGATATCCTTTCGAAGAGCCCACCGAGTCCTGAGTGGAATGGAATATGGAAAATGAAAGATAAATAGTGTCTGAACGAAAACGCACTTTTTTTGAAAAGTACCGGAGTCGTTTTGCGCTTACAACAAGCTTTCCTTGCCATTTGTCGCTAAAGTTTTGCTGAAGGCAAGGTTCTTTTCCTCAT
>CAZBCT010000128.1:0-8367 GCA_964490485.1 uncultured Candidatus Brocadia sp.
AATAGCGAGAATAGCGAGAATAGCGAGAATAGCGAGAATAGCGAGAATAGCGAGATAAAATACCAGTTTATTTTGCCGTGTCAAGTAAAAAATAAAAATACCATCACGGGGATATTTTCTATAGAGAGGTCTTGCCATGAGTTTTTCGTGAAAATTTCGAGTGAAAGATGCCTGAGAAGTTATTATAGTAGTATTAAGACACATTAATTACGATACATAATGCCTGGATAGTTTATCATCAGCATCTTGTTCGTATTGTTAAATAATTTACAAAAATTTGGGACTGCACCCCGTGCGATGACCTTTCTTGGATGACCGATAGAAGATCAAAAAGATGCGACTCCATTTGCTCCACGATGTATGAAAGATCAAATAGAAGGAGGCGTGTTTTTTGAGAGACAAGACCTGCTTCCTGGTCTTGACCTGGTATTTTTTGATACGACTTCCATTTGCTTTGAAGGAGAATGGCGGAGAGAGGCTTGGTCAGAGAGGACACAGCAAGGACATCGTCCTGACTTGAATCAGGTGGTTACAGGAGTGGTGATAGACACGAATGGTAAGCCAGTATGCTGTGAGATCTGGCCGGGAAATACAGCAGATGTAAAGACACTGATTCCGGTAGTAGAGCGTATTCGTGGCAGATTTCACATTGGTCAGTTTTGTCTCGTGGCAGATCGTGGGATGATAAGTGCAGAGACCGTAGGAACTGAACGAAAGAAAGATTCCGTACATTTTGGGAGCCAGAATGCGCAGGGTAACCGCGATAAAAGAAGATGTGCTATCCCATCCGGGTCAATACCAGGAAGTATATCCAGAAGGAAAATCTTCAAGAGACCCGACACCCCTTAAGGTCAAAGAAGTCACGGCGGGCGGTAGTCGCTACATTGTATGCCACAATTCCAGGCAGGCTCGAAAGGACGCACGGGATCGTCAGGCTATCATTGCCTCTTTGCAAGAGAAGATCAAGTCAGGACCAAAAAGCCTCGTCGGAAACAAAGGGTATAGAAAGTACCTGAAGATTGATCGGGACAGCGTGAGTATCGATCAGGAGAAGATAGAGGAAGAATCCCGCTTTGACGGCACAGGGGTACTCACTATCAATACAAACTTTTCGACAGATCAGGTGGTAATCAAATATAAGGAACTCTGGCAGGTAGAACAGGTGTTTCTGGATGTTAAATCAGTCGTGGATACAAGACCTGTAATCATCAACGGGACGAGAACATTACCGGTCATGTATATTGAAGCGTGCAAACGATATCAGGTAGGTGCTATGAACTCTTTTTCCTGCTGATCCGTACTTATCAGCTTATTAATAGCATCTATAACTGGTTCTTTAGAATTGTGGAATTTAGCGATAGGGTTCACAATAGCAAGGCCTCGGTAATACGTAACAAGTCCTTCTGCAATCTCAGCCACGATCTTGTTGAAAGTATTCCGTTTTTTTGCCCTTGCAAGCTTCACCTCAGGACCTTTATCGCCGGTAATTGGAATCCGTTCGTAACTGCCAAAATCCATACGCAATATATTAATCATACCGCCCTGCCCCGACAGTTGATTTACAATTTCTGCGGATGGTAATGAGGCTATATAGGCGAGAGGATACGTATAATCCTTGTATCCCTCTTTCTGTAAATAAAAATCACTTCGAATTCCCAAGGTTTCAAAATAGGTTTGTACCCTTGCCAGACATTTTTTATTTACAGTCGATTCATCTATTTCTTTAACCTGTTTACCAGCAGTTTTTAATCTGCCTAAGACAATGGTCGTAGCAATTGTCCTGTCATGCTGATACGTTTTTACTTCAATTTGAATATAATCATTACTTACAAACTGCCATAAAAACAGATTGCATGTCCTTTCGTTATAGTAAGCCGAACCAGTAAACTTTATATTTACCGAAGATATTTCCAATTCTGAGAAGATAATTTCCAGGGGGAGGATGATCTTGGAAACAGTCATTGCACCGGGGACGATGTTTCCTTTTCTATGGATGAGATTGCTATCATTAGTTACATCTACAAAACTTTCACCGTGCTGTTTTAAGATCTTATATTCATGTTTTATTAAAAATTTATCCCATACCAGCAAGCGGCAATCGTTATGAACATCAATTTCAAATACTAAGCTAGGATGAAGCGTTCGTGCCTTTGCGTCTCTAAAGCAAATTTTATCGGTTAAAAAACCTTCAATACGCCTTAGCGGAATAGTAAATATGGGGGTTGCTTCTTTGGCCATAAATAGTATCGAAAAAAGTAATGTTTATTTTGTGATAAAAGACATAAAAACGATAAAAAAACAACTTGTTTAACATGTTCATATCTTTTAAGTTGGCTATTGCAGTAATATGTTCGGTAAATATCACTGAAAATTAACAACACAACGCAGAATTTGTTAAGAAAAAAACTCACCTCGAACTTTAAGAAAGTTTACGTTTTTTCTGCCGAGTACTTTCTATAATAAAAGAAAATTTATAATATCAAACATTATTTATCTTAATATGTAAACCATTTTATGTCAAGGGTATAAAAAATTATTTTATTTTGTGTACGCTTGCCTAATTATGGCTTAAACTATTGGTTTGTGAGTACTGCAAAGACAGAACAGATGAAGAATTGGAGAACATCACAAACTTATATTACCTTGACCCAAGTTCAACAAATTCGTCGAAAAAAGGGGTGAGAAATAGTAGAAATCGGGTATGCAAAAGTCGTAAGCCATTGATATAGCTATACTCAGGGTGTTCACAAAGTGTGATTTTTAAATTGATAGATTCTTAAGTGTCGCATAATAGTTTCCAGTGAACGACATTGTTTTCCATAACCTTACCATGGGGAGATTATGATAAAAATAGAGTTTACTGAAGGAGACATATGGGCTTTAAATTATGAGCGATCCATCAGCCACATCCGCGAGTACAACGAAAGATAGAGCCTTGTGGCTCAAGAGCCACGGAGAACCTCATAACAAAATAGCACAATGAACAGGGGTATCTCTGGTGCTTTACCAAATTGTTCATCAAAGCCCCTTCCGGAAGACAGCGCTTTAATGTCCTGGGTGCCTTGAATGCGATAACCCATGAGTTGCTTACCATAACCAATGAGTCTTACATAGATGCTCAAAGTGTCTGTGATTTCCTGTGGAAAATTACTCGTTTAACCTTGGCTACACCCATTACTTTTATATTAGACAATGCCCGTTATCAAAGATGCACAATCGTTAAAACTTTGGCTGCACAGTTACAGATTTCTGCCCCCCTTATTCGCCAAATCTCAATCTTATTGAGCGGCTTTGGAAGTTTGTCAAAAAACAGTGCTTATATTCAAAGTATTATTCAGGGTTACTAAATTTAAGAACACAATCATGGATTGCTTGCAAAAAAACCCATTCGCAGCACAAACAAGAACTTGCTTCATTATTGACACCTAATTTTCAAACATTTAATAAATCACATTTATGAACCCTTAAAGTATAGATATGTTGCAACGTCCTCAAAATCGGTGGTAGCTCATCCCGACTCTTTGTCGGTACTTTTGCTTCTGAAATCGGTATGATACCAAGCTTCAGTTGCTGCTCAAATCTCTTTCTCATCTCCTCTCGAATGTCCTTTGTCTTTTAGTTAACGAAGCGAATGTTTGGACTCCTTACACCAGGAATCCCTGTATTTTCGCCCTATTTTACCGTTTCTCAGAGATTTATTCAATACTCGGTGAATTGGAATCCTTTGTATTTACGCGTTGTTGAGAACTACAGAAGCAAGCGGCGCTAACGAAGCTGATAAACTCTATGCCCTTAATCGGCATCAACCATCCTGCCGTTATCACAAAATCTGCCGATTCTGTCGTGAGGGTTGCGTTGATTACCATCGGCAACGATTTTACCTTTCTTCGTGGTGTTTTTCTCGATGTGATTTACCTAGATCAGAAACAATTCTTCAACAATAACATATCAAAATCACAGGGATAATGAACTTCTGACTTTTTCTTCAAAAGAACTGAAGAAGAGTGCTTTTTGATTCATTTTATGTCTCTTGTTACTCCTTCCAGTTTTTCAAGCGTTCCTTCGACAATTTCTTCTTCCAGTTTGACCACCTCACGGAAAGCAATGCCTTCCCGCCAGAGGAAGAAAAAACCCATGAGAGTAGAAGGAAAGATGCTGATAGCCCACAAGACAATGGCATAACTCTGGGCAGCCGTGGTTTCTATTCCGAAAATATGTAACGATTTTAGCACCGCAATATGGAAGACACCAATAAAGCCAGGGGCCTGAGGCAGGGCAACTGCCAATGCAAGACATACAGCAACAAGACACGCTCCAGCAAAGGGGAGATGCATGTGGAAGGAAAACCCCAGGAGATATATTTCTGCACCTCCAAGAACCCAGATGAAGAGCGAGAGCGCCAGTATCCATACCGCCTGTGTTTTGTCTTCCAGGATTTTCAGACCGTAAACAAAGGATTCATACAATCCCAGGACTTTGTCTTTGATTTTATGCGGCAGAAAGAAGCAACACCTGGAGAGTATCTTTTTAAAGAAGTCAGGTTTAATTACGACGAAAAACAAGGAGATAATGGTGAAGACCCCCACCGCAGCAAATACCTCAGTCCATTTTTTCAGGGAATGGATAATTGACTCATTGATAGCGCCCGCCTGACTTGTGGAAACGTACGCAAGTGCCTGATGTGGAGACGAGGGATACGGCAATAAGGCTATAACAACTATGGTAAAGATGATAAGTCCCAGCATATCAAATATTCGCTCTACGATTACCGTGGCGAAGGAGGTTGAAAATTTTATATCCTCCTTTTTTGTCAGGATAAACGGCCTTAAAACCTCTCCCACCCGAGCGGGGAAGATATTGTTTGCCATAAAGCCGATGCTGGTAACCGACAATAAATTTATTATCGAAATTACTTTAATATGCGACAGTAATCCGCGCCACCGGATTGCCCTCACAACATAAACGGCCAGAGTTAAAATGAGCGTTGGAACGATAAACCAGTAGTTTGCACCCCATAAGGCATCTTTTAGGAGCGCCCATTCGATATTTCTTGTAAATAACCAAGTACAAACGACACTGGCTAGAATGCTGACAACCAACAGGATATTTTTTTTGCTGAATTTCATAGTAACAGAAATTTTTCATTTCGGATACGGATGAACACAGACTTCGTCGTAAGCTCGGTCGAACGACAAAAGGGTGTGTGTTTTTTCTGCAACACACCCCTGCCCGTCCGGCAGGCACGCTGACGCGATCAGCCTTGTCGCCCTATAATGAGGGAAACTTAGAGTCGCTGCCGAATGTCCAATTAAAAACACATGGATACTCAGGAAAAGTACGGCTTCAGGTATCTCCCTGTGTAACTTGCTTCAATGCGTGATATCTCTTCCGGCGTGCCGCAACCGACGACACATCCCCCGGCGTTGCCGGCTTCCGGACCAAGATCGATGATATGATCTGCTGATTTAATGACGTCGAGGTTATGCTCTACTACGATGAGGGAATGTCCGGCTTGAATCAATCCCTGAAAACAGATGAGCAGTTTTTGAACATCGTCCATATGCAATCCGATCGTTGGCTCATCGAAGATAAAAAGCATCGCATCAGGATTTTCCTGGGCGATGTAGGTAGCAATCTTTAGCCGTTGTGCCTCTCCGCCTGACAAGGTTGTGGCTGGCTGTCCCAGTCTCAAATAGCCTAATCCGGTATCCTGAAGAAATTTCAATCCTTTCGTGATACGGGGAGAATCATAGAAGAAAATGAAGGCCTCGTTTATTGTCATTTCGAGGACATCGTGGATATTTTTATTTTTGTATTTTGCATCGAGCACCTTTTTTGTAAATCGTTTCCCGTCACATTTGTCGCACGTAACATAGATATCTGCAAGAAACTGCATATCAACCCTGATGGAACCAGCGCCTTCACACTGTTCGCACCTGCCGCCTGCTACGTTAAATGAAAAGGAACCGCTATTCAGGTTTCGTATTCTTGCGTCCCGCGTCGATGCAAAGAGTTTTCGGATTTCGTCAAATATTTTTACATACGTAATGGGGTTGGAACGAGGGGTACGCCCTATAGGAGATTGATCGACAAGGACAACATCACGAATAAACTGTACGCCTTTGATGCTTTCGTGTTTTCCAACGAATCCCGTATATCCTTCCCCCTTTTTTTTGATTGCTCCATACAAGGTGTCCTGAACGAGGGTACTTTTGCCTGACCCGGAGACTCCCGTTACACACACCAGCATATTCAGGGGAAAGGTTACCTCTATGTTCTTCAGATTGTTTTGTGTGGCGCCCTTCAAAACAATGGCCCTGGCGCTGGGCGCTCTCCGGCGGGAAGGTATTTTAATTGCCTTATCGCCTTTTAAATACTGTCCTGTAAGCGATCCATTTCGGGCGGATAAATTCTTAAATGAACCCTGATAAACAATCACGCCGCCATTTTCACCGGCGCCAGGCCCTAAATCAATGATCTCATCGGCTTTCCTGATAACCTCCTGGTCATGCTCCACGACCACGACCGTATTTCCGATATCCCGTAGTCGCTCAAGTATCTGGATTAACCGGCCGGTATCCCTTGGATGGAGACCAATGCTGGGTTCGTCCAGGATATAAAGGGTATTTACCAGTGAAGAACCGAGAGACGTTGTAAGATTGACCCTTTGGGCTTCTCCGCCGGAAAGCGTGCGAGTCATACGGTCAAGGGTAAGATATTCCAGGCCTACTTTTATCATGTAATCCAGCCGTTTTTCTATTTCCCGCAACAACACATGGGCAATATTTTTTTCGTATTCCGTAAGCTGAAGCCCCGCGAAGAATTGGTATGCCTCATCAATCGTCATGGCGCAAACGTCTGCTATGTTTTTTTGGTTAATCGTAACGTTCAGCGCCTGACTCTGTAAACGCTTTCCGTTGCAAACGGGACATAAGGTATATCCCCGGTATTTACTTAAAAATACGCGGACATGCATCTTATATTTTCGCTGTTCTAACCAGGCAAAAAAGTCGCGAATGCCGCAGAAATCTCCTGCCCCTTCCCATATCAAGTTTACCTGTTCTTTCGTCAACTTGCGGAAGGGAACATCCAGAGGGATATGATATTCGGAAGCCGCCTTTTCCAGCGATTCATACATGGATCGGTACGTGGGCGTATTCCAGGGGGCTATGGCACCTTCCTTCAACGTCTTCTGCTTATCTGGTATGACGCTATCTATATCAATCTCAATCGTGTATCCAAAGCCCTGGCATTTGGGGCAGGCGCCAATGGGATTGTTAAATGAGAACAAAACAGGAACAGGTTCCGGATATTCAAGGGCGCAATAACTACACAGGAATTGTTTGCTGTATTTGAGCTCAATCCATGGAGAACCCTGAATAGTCACTGGGTTTCCTTGGACATGCATGCCGGAATGTACAGAAGAATTCTGAAGATTAAGGAAAACACTTGCCTGTCCGGAGCCGAAACGATACGCAGTTTCCAGTGCGTCGGCAAGACGTTCCTTAATCACGTCTTTAACCGTCAGCCGGTCGACGATTCCATAAACTGACTTTGCATTTCTGATATCCCAGTCTTGTATCGTCTCAGTTATATCAACGATGGTATTATCCGCAAGAACCCTTACTAGTCCGCGCTCTTTGAGGAGATCCGTCTGCACCTGTCCTGATACCTTCTGGCTAATGGTAATCGGGAAAGCAACCAGAAACCGTGTGCCTTCCGGCAGTGACAGTACAGTTTCAACGATATGAGAAACACTGTCGATCTGAACATGCCGTTTGCAGTTGGCGCAATAGGTCTTGCCAATCCGTGCAAATAATAGTCTCAGGTAGTCATTGATTTCAGTGGCAGTGCCAACGGTTGAACGTCGGTTTTTAACA
This sequence comes from uncultured Candidatus Brocadia sp., assembly GCA_964490485.1. Lineage (GTDB taxonomy): Bacteria > Planctomycetota > Brocadiia > Brocadiales > Brocadiaceae > Brocadia. Next base: position 7,881 of record CAZBCT010000128.1, read on the forward strand.
GGGTTTTTCTGCTGGATGGCAATTGCCGGGGGTATCCCTTCAATGTGGTCTATATCGGGCTTATCCATCCTTTCCAGGAATTGACGCGCATAGGCTGAAAATGATTCCACATACCGTCTTTGGCCCTCTGCAAAGAGGGTATCGAATGCAAGGCTGGACTTGCCGGAACCACTGACACCCGTAATCAACACAAACTTTTTATGAGGTATTTCAATGTCAACATTTTTTAAATTATTTACCCGTATACCACGGGCAATAATGGATTTTTTCATAGTTAGAAAAATGATAAAAGGAGATGGGAGAAAAACAACATTTTTTGTAACACTTTGGCCTTTTGAAAAACCCCTTTCTCTGTAGGTGTGGCGTACTTTAAGGCATTCACACGCAATAAAAACAAAATCCGCTCGTTCGGCAAGGCACACGACAAGGATGCGGTAAAAAAGCCCGAAGGGCTGAAATGATTATAGAACCAGGGGCAGATAAAATC
>CAZBCT010000129.1:0-8276 GCA_964490485.1 uncultured Candidatus Brocadia sp.
TTAGATTCTTCGCTCCGCTCAGAATGACATTTTCGCATTATTCTGTCATTCTGAGAGAGTGAAACGACCGAAGAATCCCAACTTTAAAATTTCGTAACAATTTAGTTTTTTGAAAATTTCCAATAATGGCCGATGTTTGCCGCGCAGTGTAGGGGCGAAGCATTTGCTAAAATTGGCATACATGCATTCATACCCAAGCTGGCAAATGCTTCGCCCCTACCTTTTCAAAAAACTAAATTGTTACAAAATTTCTAAACCTGAAGTAGTGGGTTATCTGCTATTTCGATAGAAATGTGGTGTGAGGTATCGCAGTTCATGCATCAGCGCAATAAATTCTGAAGTTTTGTCTTAGATTTATTGCGAAAGTTTTGTATTCATGCAAAAGGGTTGCGCTGAAAAGGCGTGGGGCAAAGAAGAGAATTTTACACAACGTGATTATGCAATCTTCAGTTCCATTCTCCATTGTTCATCAGTTTGTTCAGACCCTTTAGCCCTTGGCAACACCAGTCGTCTGAGGTTGAACGAATTTATCTTCTTTCATTTTAGTGGCTTCTTGTGCGATAGCTGCTTTTATCATGGAGATGATCATGTTAATAAAGATAAAGACCCACGCAATATAAGCCGCATAGATAAAATATTTTGATATATTAGCGATAAAAGGAATCTGGATTGCCTGAGAAAGCCTTATGGTGCATGCAGTGTACATCCCTAAAGGGAAGACCATCGCCCAATAGAGCGAACTGTATCTAAACGGGGTCTTATGAATGACGTATTTCCATACCCCAATAATTATTAAAAATGGTATCCACCAGGTACCGAATGACCAGAAAAACAGGGTAAGTCCTTTTGTGAATCCTAAGAAATCAGTATAGGTACCTTCCACTTTCGGAATATTGAGACAGAGCGCAGAGCCTGCCAGGGTCGTGATAGCAAGGGCGCCCATATTGATCCAATAAGGCGGCACCAATGCGTCGGGTGATATCTTGAAAAACACGAGACGGTAAATGATGAGCGTAATCAAGACCATATAGAGGAACGAACCAATCATCCACCATACAAACGAGGAAAATATTACAAAGCTACCACCGGCTCCAAATTGGGGGGCAAGTATGGCGCCAAGAACTGCGACAGATTGCGTTCCTACGGTTGCAGTTAACCACCCGCCATGCAATACCATCTCAATCCTTTGCTCGCATGTAATAAAGAGAATGCTGAATGTGGATAGTGAAACAATCGTCCAGAGAAAAATGCCAAAGTACCAAAATGCCTTTGCAATTTCCGGGTGATTAACAACGGTGGCAAACTGTGCACCCAGCACATTTGTGCCCGCAACGATGGTAAAAAAGACAAGGCTTAGTCTTGGATTGGAAAGATCGGCGTAAAGGTTATTCCAAAACATCTTTACCCGGAGTATCTGTAATAATAAAACAATTGCATAGGCAATGATGTTCAGATAAAAAAGCCCATAACTAATTCCTGTGAAACCCAGCAATTTGGCTGCAATGGAAATTATTCCGGTAGACATCACCATTGCAAAACAGGCTGGGTGAAATGTCTTGATGGTATTATGAATAACACCCATTTGTGTTCATCTCGCCTTGTTAAAAAGATTAAGAATATGGTATAATAATTCGCAACATTCTATCTGATAGTAATGAAGTTTTGCAATCCTTTATTTTGACGTGTCAAATTTTTGATTCAATGCCCAATTGTACTTTTCTTAATAGAGTAAATGCATAAAGAAAGTTATTCTTGCGCGGGCGTTAGCCAGAAGCAATCTTAATGGTGGAATTGCTTCGCTGTCGCTCGCAATGGCCAGTACATATCAACTTATTTCATACGTCTACTTTAGATATCATATTAATTTTAAAGGTACAGGTTGTTTCCGCTATGAAAATTGCCAGCTTCAATGTTAATTCGGTGAGGGCCAGATTGCCGATTGTGATTGACTGGATACAAAAAGAATCACCGGATGTCCTGTGTCTTCAGGAGACAAAAGTGATGGATGCTGAATTTCCGAAGGGTGCTTTTGAAGATATGAAATATTATGCGGTCTTTCGCGGTGAAAAGTCATACAATGGGGTAGCCATTCTCAGTAAAGTTCCCCTGAAAAATGTCCGGATAGGTTTTGATGAATACGAATCTGAAGGCACACGCATCATTGCAGCTACCGTACACAAAGTTTCGCTTGTCAACACCTATATCCCCCAGGGCGTCCATCCCCTGCTGAAACAGTTTCGGTATAAACTGGATTGGTTTCAAAGACTGTACGAGTATTTTGACAAAAACTACCGGCCAGATCAGGCGGTGCTGTGGGTGGGGGATTTTAATGTTGCGCCTGAACCAAGAGACGTTTATGATCCGGATCATTTACTGGGAAGTATAGGCTACCACCCCGATGAGCACGCAGCCCTTCTGAAATTGAAGGAGTGGGGATTTGTTGACGTATTCAGGCTACATCAGCATGAAGCCGGACAATATACTTTCTGGGATTATCGGGTAAAGAATGCCATCGCCGGGAAGCGGGGCTGGAGGGTTGATCATATATGGGCAACCCGGGATTTGGCAAATAAATCAACAAAGGCATGGATCGACACCGCCCCACGGCTTTTGAACAAACCATCGGATCATACCTTTATTGTAGCTGAATTTGAGGTTTAGTAACAATTTAGTTTTTTGAAAAATCTCAGGGGAAATTACGGCACTATTGCCGCTGAAATTTTCTGAACATTTGTAAATTAAACATCTTGAAGGAAAGATAGTTGATGGGAATTTGGGACATTGCACTATTTGTAATTTCTCTCATGATTATGATAGTGGGAATGGCTGGCATTATCGTACCGATCATTCCGAGCACGCCACTGATTTGGGTGGGAGCATTTATCTATGCACTCTGTACCCATTTTGAAAAAGTTACCTGGGTAATGTTGTTGCTCTTTGCATTGATGGCCATTTTTTCTGTCGTATTGGAAAACCTTGGGAATGTATACGGTGCAAAAAAATTTGGCGCTACACGATGGGGAATTATTGGTTCGCTCGTGGGTACCGGTGCCGGATTCTTCGTAGGTGGTCCTGTCGGTTTGATTTTAGGACCCATCGTTGGCACCATTGTCTTTGAAATGATAGGAGGAAAGAGTTACCAGGGGGCGTTGAAGTCGGGCTTGGGTAATTTTGTTGGTTTTTTGGGGGGGTCGATGTTAAAACTGATTATCGGCCTTGTGATGATTTCTCTCTTTGTCTGGAAGGTATTTTTTGGTTAATGAAGAACATTACCTGCACCCAGTATTTTATATACCATGTATTCTTCCTGAAAGAGTATCTATATCACAGAGATGAACTATGAAGTTTCTGCTTATCGATAACAACCAGGATGACCGCGAGCGGATCAAACGAGATTTTCAAAAGGAATTTTATGGTTTGGAGTTCCTGGAGATAATGAAACGGGAGGATTTTGACGAGGTTATTGAAAAAGGCGCCTTCGACGCGGTGATTACTGAATATCTCCTCGATTGGACAGATGGCTTGTGGATTCTCCGGTCGACCAGAGAGCGGTTTCCTCATGTACCGGTAATCATGGTTACAGATCACGGGAACGAAGAAATCGCCGTGGAAGGAATGAAATCCGGCCTAAGCGACTATATCCTTAAGAGGAAAATGCGCGGTTTGCCAATGGCATTGAAGAAGAGTCTGAGAGATGCCAGGGTGGAGAAGGAGCGCAATGAATCGGGGAAGCACGTGAAAGTTTGCCAAGGGCGGGATAATACTTCTGAAACCAATTCCGACTTTGCCTATACCGTACGTGTGGAATCTGATGGTACCATCGCATGTGAATGCGTAACCGAAGCCTTTACTCCAATTACCGGCTATACGCTTGAAGAAGTATATGGGAGTGACGGTTGGTATAGCCTTGTCTGTCCTGAAGATCAACCTGTTTTTCTCCAGCACCGGAATCGTTTGCTTTCTGGCCAGTCGAAGATAAGCGAATTTCGTATTATTACCAAAAGTGGGGAAGTGCTATGGCTGCGTGATTATGCTCAGCCGGTATGGGGAGATGCACAGGGTCGAGTCATCCATATCTATGGTACAGCGCAGAATATTACCAAAGGGAAACAACATGAAGGAGCATTACAGGATACTGAAACAAAATATCACAAACTCATCGAAACTTCACATGATGCTCTCTTCTTTGCCGATATGGAATCTGGGATAATTACCGATGTAAATCAAAGGGCAGAAGACTTATTTGGATATCGTCGGGAAGAGATCGTCGGAATGCACCATACACAATTCTTCTGTGAAGAAGCCGTAACGCTCTATGCGAAGATGGCTGAAGATTGTGTTACCATGGGTGCTGCCTTTACCCAAGACTTCTCCATTCGTCATAAAAAGGGTCATCAAATTCCTGTTGAACTCCATACCAGTGTTACTTCCTGGGGGAATAAGAAGGTCGTTCTGGGTGTTTTCCGGGACGTTACCGAACGCAAGCGGGCTGAGGAGCGTATCCGGCTCTATGCAGAGATCTTAAATAATGTACAAATAGGCCTGATTGTCTGGCAGTTAGAGAATATTGACGATGCAAAAACCTACAAACTTATTACCGCAAATGCTGCAGCAAATGAATGTACCGGAATAGCGCTGGGAGATTTCATCGGAAAGACCATGGCAGAGTGTTTTCCTGCCCTCATCGACACGGAAGCCCCAAAGACGTATGCCGAAATTATCCGTTCCGGGAAGGTAAAAAACCTGAAAGATGACTACTTTACGAACATGTGCAATCTCAAAACCATCTTTTCAGTCAAGGCTTTTCCACTCTCAAACAATTGTGTGGGGATTGCATTTGTTGATATTACTGAGCGTGAGAAGATGGATGAAGAACTGAAACTATTTAAGTTGCTGTTCTCAGAAATAAGAGATCTTGCATATATTTGCGATACGCAAGGCAATATCTTATATATAAACAATATCTTTGAAAAGCTTGCCGGCCATAAACCGGAAGAATTCATGGGAAAACCCTTTTCACCCCTTTTTGATGAAGAGAATCTGGAAAAAGCAATGGATTTTCATGCAAGAACCGCAAGAGGAGAAAGCCTGCAATTTGAGCTCAGGTTTAAAAACACGGGCATCGTATGTGAATACAGGACTTTTCAGTTAAGGGACGGTTGTGGAAATGTCACGAGGACTATTGGCATTGCCAGAGACGTCACGGAACGTAAACGTGCGGAAGTAGCTTTGCAGGAATCTCATGAACGACTTACTTCAGTTTTGGATGGCCTGAATGCCGTGGTATATGTTGCAGACATGAAAACCCATGAAGTCCTTTATGTAAACAAATGCCTGCGGGATATTTTGGAGGATGTGACCGGTAAAATCTGTTGGCGGGTATTTCAGGCGAATCAGGCAGGTCCGTGTGATTTTTGCACCAACGATAAACTTTTAGATGCCAAGGGAAATCCTGCAGGCATACATGACTGGGAATTTCAGAACACCATGAACGGGCGATGGTATACCATTTCTGACAGGGCAATCACCTGGGTGGACGGACGTATTGTCCGGCTTGAAATCGCAACCGATATCAGCACGCAAAAACAGGCCGAAGAGACATTACGGAAAACGAACCAAACCCTTCAAGCTTTGATTCACGCCTCGCCGCTGGCGATTATCACGCTTGATCCACAAGGAAACGTTGTGATGTGGAACCCGGCTGCAGAACGCATGTTTGGCTGGAAAGAGCAGGAGGTGCTCGGCCACACCCTTCCCATCGTTCCTCAAGACAAGCAAGAAGATTTCCTTGCATTACGGGAAAGGGTATTGCAGGGTGAGTCGTTGACTGGCGTAGAAGTGCGCAGGCAAAAACAAAACGGTTCGCCGATTGACATCAGCATATCCACGGCGTCACTACGCGACAGACACGGCAACGTGTACGGCATCATGGCAGTGGTTGCTGATGTCACGGATTACAAACGGACACGGGTGATTGACGCCTTACTTCACGAAATTGACCAATTTGTACTACAAGGACGATCTCCGGATTTTATTTTGCCGTATGTTTGTACGTGTCTTGCTGATATTTTTGCCTATCCGCTGGTCTGGATCGGCATGAAAGAAACAGATGGCACGGTGAGCATCTCAGCGCAAGCCGGCACCCATGGTAATTATCTTAAAGATTTCAAGGCACGATGGCAAGATGTTCCTGAGCATGAGTGCATCATTGGCTTTGCCATTCGTACCGGAAAGTCACAGACCATCGATACGCAAGAACCTGCCTTTCAGCAATGTCGGGAACGCGCTTGTCGGTATGGATTGCACTCCTTTCTTGCGATTCCCTTATATTCTGAAGGTCAGGTGGTTGGTACGCTGAATTTGTATGATCACAAGACCCACGCCTTTGGCACAGAAACCGTTCACTTGCTGGAAAATCTGGCTGCCCGCATCAGCATAACCTTGCTGGTTGCAAGAGACCAGCAACAATTGCGTCTGCATAGCGCCGCAATGGCATCGGTAGCCAATGCTGTATTTATTACCGATAGCGAGGGACGAATTACGTGGGTCAATGCCGCTTTTGCCAAACTGAGTGGGTACACATCCAACGAGGCCTGCGGCCTGACCCCGCGCCTGTTCAAATCAGGCAGACATGATGCTGCATACTATCAGCAGGTATGGCAAACGATCCTTGCTGGAAATGTATTTCGTGGAGAGGTCATAAATCGCCGCAAAGACGGCAGTCTTTACACCGTGGACCAGACCATTACCCCGCTGCTGGACATGAATGGAAAAACGTGCCACTTCGTTGCGATACATGAGGATATTACCGACAAAAAGGAGGCAGAAAAGCGGATCATCCATATGGCACATTACGACACATTAACCAATCTGCCCAACCGTATTTTGTTTACTGACCGTCTTCATCAGGAGATGATCCATGCAAACCGAAACAAAAGACTGGCATCGGTAATATTTCTCGACCTGGACCGGTTTAAAACGATCAACGACACGTTAGGGCACACCTTTGGTGATCAGTTGCTGAAGGCCATTGCTAACCGGCTGAAAAATTGCATACGTGAAGGAGATACGGTATCGCGATTGGGTGGAGACGAATTCATTTTTATCATCTCAGACATTACCCATCCACAGGACGCCACTCTTATAGCGCAAAAAATCCTTAGCGCCTTGTCTACCACCTTTTACCTTGAGGGACATGAAGTGCACGTAACCTCCAGCATAGGCATTGCCATATACCCGTTAGATGCAAATGACATGGACAACCTGATTAAAAAGGCCGACATTGCCATGTACCATGCCAAAGAAGAAGGGGGGAGCACCTTCAAGTTTTACATGGAAGACATGAATATTAATAACTTTGAACGGCTGATGCTGGAAAATGATCTACGCAAGGCGCTGGCAAAAGGCGAACTGGCCGTATATTACCAGCCACTGGTGGATCAGAATACCGGCCAGATTGTCAGTATGGAAGCGTTGGTACGCTGGCAGCATCCCAATCGGGGAATGCTCTTTCCCACAAAATTCATTCCCATTGCCGAAGAAACCGGCCTTATCGTCCCCATTGGTGAATGGGTGCTGAAGACCGCCTGTGCTCAAACCAGGGCATGGCACGATGCAGGGTTTTCCACACTCCGTATTACCGTCAACCTTTCCGTGCGCCAGTTCCGGCAACAGAATCTGGTGAACGCGATTACCCGTGCGTTGCAGGAGACTGGTCTTGACCCGAAGTATCTGGAACTGGAACTTACGGAAGGCATTATTATGCAAAACGACACGGCTGTTCTTGCTGCGCTCCGGGAGCTGAAGTCCGTTGGAATCCTCTTTTCTATTGATGATTTTGGCACCGAATATTCTTCTCTGAGCTATCTGAAACGCTTTCCCATAGACACACTCAAGATTGACCGGTCTTTTATACAGGACATCACGACAAATCCGGACGACGCAGCAATTGTCACCGCTATCATTGCCGTAGCTGAGAGTCTCAAACTGAAGATCGTTGCCGAGGGCGTTGAAAACAAAGAGCAGGCAGACTTCCTCCGTAAACTCCATTGTAATAACATACAAGGCTACCTTTACAGCCAGCCGTTATCAGCAGATGATATAGACCGTCTCCTGCAAAAGGGCATTACCATGAGTTTCAAATAAAGTGTGCCATGACACACTTTTTAAGATATCATGAGAAACATTTATTTTTTTACACTACCAGATAACTTTAGCCACAAGCAGTGTTGTCCGGTTAAGGAATTGCGTATGAGCGCGATTGTTGTTCTTTGAGA
>CAZBCT010000130.1:0-8233 GCA_964490485.1 uncultured Candidatus Brocadia sp.
ACGGCGCGGTAAACATCGCTATTATTGGAATTTTTCAAAAAACTAAATTGTTACATAATATCTAATCCACAGTTCATAATTACATGAAATAGTGATACATTATTCATCCGTGACAAATGGGTCGTCTGCCATTGTCCCGTGGAATTTTTCCGCGTGAGTAAGGGCGTCCTGGCGTTGTTGGAAGACATGGATGTGGTTGTCGTTCGTTTCGTCGGTAATAAGCTCACTTTCAACAAAATAGGCCATATAAGAGTCAATCTTATTGCCCCTGATTTCATCGGTAACGATAACATGATCAATCAAGGGTTGGTTTTTTTTGAACCAGTGTACTGCGCAATAGATAGAACAAAACTTCTTCACTGAACGATCCTTGAGGACAATCTCCACCTCATAGATGGGCGTTACGGCGGAACCGTCAAAGGCGCAGCGATGGCTTCTCACGAATTTTTGATACACCACCCCGATAAGTGCAACAAGGGTAATAATAATGAGTGCAATCCAGAATTTTTTTGTCATGTAAATACCAGATGTATTGTTACCATTGTAAGGGAGGCCAGCAGGCAAAAAGCAGACAAACCATTTACCTTCTTTAAAAGATGCTCAGTTACAGGCTGTGTTTCTGCATTCAAGCATAGCATGCGCAGGATGCCCATCCACCCAACTGCAAAGGTGCCTATGACAAACAATCCGAGTATAATCGGCGCGTCAGGCACCACCCCTTTCCCCATAAAACAATAAATACAATGATGATATGGAAGTTTCATAAGTCGCGGAACAATATTCTCAATATGCGTATAAATAACTATCGGAATATTGATAACTCCCACAATAGCCAAGCTACACACAACAATCTTTCTGCTTAATGCAGTAAATAAAAGCCATTTTTTGGAAAGTAATAGAAATAACAAAGCAATAAGTACGATATTTGTCAGATAGTACAGGGCAAACAACATCTTCTGAAAATGCCTTCCGAAAACTGCCTGAGGAATCATGGCTGAAGGTCGTAGTGGCACATCAAAGAATGTGGCACAGCAGGAGACAGACATCAACGGTTTCATGCGGAGTACATAATAGACATCCGTAATGCTATCAGCGAGCAGCACGCCACAGACCATGAGCAGAAAGAATAGGTTCTGCCTGGCAAGTGGTGCTGTGGGAGTAGATTTATCGACATAATAGCACAATAACCAGCCACCCATAATAAAGAAAGAAATGGGTTTAATAATCTGTAAAAAGGTAACCGTAAACGGGAGAATTTGCGTCACACCAAACATGCACATTGCCCCGGGTACCTCGGGCACGAAACTCTGAAGCATAAAATAGAACCACGGCCAGGCAAGCATCCTTACTGACAGAATTACACACGCCAGGAGAAAAATCAGATAACCCCTCTGTTCAAATTTACTCTTTGTCTCCAATGACCTTGCAGATTCAAAACAAAAAAGCATCTTTATGACTGCATATAACAAAAAACCGCCTAAGCAGAGCGACACAAAGGCAACAAACAGCATGATAAGGGTATAAATATTGATAATCATTCAATCCTGCCATTTTTCATTTTAAATACCACATCGGCAATCTTTTCAAACATTGTATCGTGGGTGGCAACAAGAATGGTTACACCACGTGCCTTTAGTTCTTTCAATAATTCTCGTATCTGAACGCTGGTTTCGTCATCAATATTCGATGTCGGTTCGTCAGCAATAATAATTTCTGGATTATTTATCAACGCCCGGGCAATAGCCACACGCTGCTGTTGTCCTCCGCTGAGTTCCTCTGGTGTGTGGTCTAACCGGTCGCCAATCCCCATCTTTTCTAAAAGTAATTTTGCCCTTTCAAAGCGCTCCTTAAAACCGACTCCCAATGGGACAAGCGGATAAGCAACATTCTCCCAGCTCGTAAGCTTCGGAATGAGATGAAAGTCCTGGAAGATAAAGCCGATCTTTTCACGCCGAAGCCGTGCAAGGGCAATATCGGATAATGGGGTAATCTCTTCTCCATACAGAAACACCTTACCCGCAGTAGGTCTGTCCAAAGTACCCATGATATTCAGCAGTGTCGTCTTCCCGGAGCCAGATGGACCGTTGAATACCACAAAGCTGTTTTTTGAAATGGTTACGTTAATATCATATATAGCTCGTATCTCGTGCTGTGAAGAATGACTATAGGATTTACAAAGATGTTCTGTTCGAATCATTATTTCATCGACACAACCGGTGACACCGTTGATGCCCTCCACGATGAATAGACACTTCCAACCATGGTCAGGAAAAAGGCAAAGAAGAAACTAAGCAGGCAGGGCAAGGGTAAAAACCTTGCAGGCAGAGTAAATTTTGGCAACATGGTGATCTCTGCTATAAAAAACTGAGCGATAAACGCACCGTTAAAACCCTTCACCCAAAGGATGGATATCAAGAGGGTGATGGTAGCACCCAATAAGCTAATGAGTAATTGTTCCATGGAAATGAGTTCTAATACCTCCAGCGTCTGCCAGCCAGTAGCCTTCATAATGCCAATCTCTCTTTTTCGCTCGGATAATCCAAAACCAGAGGCAATCAGAATGGCAGGCACACCCAGGGCAAAGGCAACGACATATAAAGCACTGAAGATCCCTTCCTTGAGCATGAAACCTTTTTTAACATATAACTCTACCATCTGTTTGTCTTGCAGCCGGTAGGGTTCATTTTGAAAGATATCATACAAATCAGTCGCAATCTCCGCATTATGTCCTGGAAGTGTGTGGATTTGTATATCCGTAGCCGCATCCTGTTTGCCAAACAACTCCCCGGCATCCCTGAAAGACATGAATATCATTGAAGCACCCCAGATGCTGGAGTCTGAGGAAAAGAAACCCACAACGGTAAAGACCTTGCGTTGCTGGCAGCGCATGCTGAACTGATCACCGATTTGTAAGTGAAAGTGCTTTGCTAATTCATACCCCACAACCACCTCATGGGGATTTTCAAAAATCCTGCCTGAAACACAGGAGATGGATTCAGGGACATCTTCTTTGTTGATACCGACAATAATCGCCAGCTTATTCTGTAAAAATCCCCGCCCAATAATCCGTGGTACTGCCTTTGTCACCCCAAAGATCTTTTTAATCTCGTCCAGGTATTTCAGGGGAATGGCGGCATTTCTGCCAAATTCGTCATAGGTCAGGTAAAGATCAGCGCCGGTATTTACGGAGATGAGCGATTGCTCCCGTACCCCTTCAGAGATGGCAATGGCGGTTATGAAAGGAGAAAGGATAGCAATAAGACAAAGACTGACGACAACCGTCTTTGTCCTGTGTCGCAACAAGTTTTCTGTTGCCAGGAATAATAAATTTAAATGTTTATTCACTCTTTGAGGTTAAAATGATGTTATAAGAAACCCATACTTGGTAATAAAAGTATTTCAGATTATATTGAAAACATCTTTGTATATTCAATGGAATTATGGTGACTTGACATACATTATATCTTACGATACCATACCGGCAAATTGATAAAAATAAATGGTGCGTTGAATGATCTTGGTAAGGAATGGGATTTATGGGCGTAGCAAATGCAAAAGTATATTAATAAATTTTCAAACCTATTACGAAATGTATAGTAAACGCATTAAATAAGTTGACATGTAATGGTCATTGCGGGCGACAGCGAAGCAATCCCACGAGAGAGATTGCTTCGGGCTAAAGTTTATCCTAAGTAATAACGAAGGACCATCGCAATGGCAACTTTCTGTAAGCGTTTGCTATAATTGTGTTTTGAACATAATTCTTCTCAGTATTGGTTGACATCATACATTTCATGTAATAATATGCTGACAAATGCAGAATAAAGATGAAAATGAATGTTATGCTTTACGAATTGACAGTAAGAAAATCAATACAAAAAAAGAAAAAGGAATAATAATCATGCACGGAATGAAAGAAATAATACAGGAAGCCGAATCCCTTCCCATTGAGGAAAGGGTCATAGTTGTTGATTCACTGCTCCGGACACTCAATCCTCCATCTGCGGAGATTGATGCTGAATGGGTGAAAATTGCTAAACGAAGGCTATCAGAATTACGCGCTGGCAGCGTGAAGCCCGTTCCGGGAAATGTGGTGTTTGCAAAAATCCATGAGCGATTTAGAAAATGATCTTCTCGTTTCACCACGAAGCGGAAATAGAGTTCAACAAGGCGATTGATTATTACGAGCAGTGTGAACGGGGACTTGGTTACGATTTCTCTATAGAGGTATTTAACCGCATCAGAACATTGTTAACTACCCAACTGCTTGGCCGGCTATCGAAGAAGATGTTCGGCGCTGTCTTGTAAATCGCTTCCCGTACGGTATTATTTATAGCATTGAGCATGATGGGATATTCATCCTTGCAGTAATGCATCTGCGCCGACATCCTGATTATTGGAAAAAAAGAATATAGTAAAGCATAACAAATTGCTCCAGCGGACTAGCGCAAAAAACCGTGCCAGACACTGAGCTTTTTCGTTCGCAGGTTGGGCGAAGCAAAGCGCACTTAATACCATTATGGTAACGATGGGTTCATTTTTTACCGCTGAGAGCAAAGAACTGTTCCCATTAACCCAATTTCCGATCGAACCCTGATTAATTATTCTTTTTGAGCAAGTGATGAGCAGCAACAAAAATCTTAATCCAATCCCTACTATTACCGAAGTTGGCCGGATCGCTGCGATCCAAGCCACGATCCTTCGCAATTTACAGATCACACAGTGCTATCACGAACTGTCTGCCGTGCTCGTAGAAAGAAGTGGGCTGAGCGCTAACTGGTGTACGTTTGCAACCTGGGCATCAAAGCAGGCCGGGCAGACGATTCGGAAGGAAGACCTCGTGCGCTCGCTGGAAAATGTCCTCAATACCGAACCCACTGTAATACAGGCAATCAGAAACGTCACCACAACCACTCACCACATTGGTGGGAAACGTGAACTGTCGGAAACCGAGAAGACGGTACTGGACATCTTAAACCCGTTTGAGGCAATTGACCGGGCGAGCGATGCGGTTGGGAGGGGTAATAAAAAGGTCTTTGAAGAAATAGGACGCGAATTTGCCCGCTTCTTTTCCACCTGTTTGCATAGTGCATCGTATGATGCCGATACGATCAGGCGTTTCTGCGCTGAATTGCGTCCCGGCAATCCCCCTGATGGACAACGCTACCTGGCCCAGGCGTTTAGCCGTTACTATCAGTCATTCTTTGAGGACGACGCTAAAAAGCGCGCGGAATTTATCCTGTTGGCCAACATTGAAATTGGTTTTCATGAACAGACGCGCCTGCAGCCTGAGATTGCAGAATCCCTGAATGCCGCCATCATCGATCCGGCGCACTTCATGCAATCTCTGTTAAAGGCTATCTCTCCCACCAGAAGCTGGTTTTCCCGGATACTCCTCACTGTTAGCCAGTTCCTTGGCAGGTTGAAGCCTGTTGACGCAGCGATTAACACCCTCATTGCCACTGCTCAACAAAAAACCCGTCTCGTCATTACCGAAAACCTGATGACACTGAACTTACCACATGAACGGTTACGCCTGGGTAAAGACCTGACCGTAGGCTTCCCCGAATCACTTAGGGAGATAACCAATACCGATTTGCGAGACTTGCTCGACCGGATCGACCCAACTCCCAACAGCCTGCACGAAACCGGCGCAGTCGACTGGGCTGACCTGCCGGATCGGCTGCACTTCATTATCGACCTGTTCCGATGTTACCAGGAATCGAGAGATCTCTTTGAGCCACCTTTTACTGCCGAGCAAGTCACAGCAATAAAAAATGGCCACCTGCCTGGTGGCCGTTTATAAGTATTTTTTGCTGTTTGAACAACGCAATTGCTACGAAAGTTTAAGTCATCTCCTAAAACTGATAGCTCAAGCCGACAAAAAAGGTCCTTCCCGGCCGGGGGAGATCGTCCGGTATGCGGGTAGGTCCCGGATCGCTATAATCTTTGTCGAGAACATTGAAAACCGTTCCTTGCACTTCCATGGTCTTGAAAAATTCCTTTCCAAGAAAAGAAAGATTGAGCAATGCGTAAGCTGGTGAATCGTTCCTGGTGTCGGTATCAATTCTTGAACGAGTCCCGCTTACAAAGGTGCTCAGGTTAGTATTGATGTACTTCCAATAGTGCACATTTACCCCGAAATTGCCTGTGTGTTTCGCAACAAGTGGCAGTTCGTGTCCGTCTGAATCTTCCTGATTTTTGAAGGTATAATTCATAAACACGTAATTACCTTTGGAAATATCTACCCTGGTTTCCACTTCAACACCCTGAACATGGGCGTTGGTTAGATTTTCATAGATGTGCGGGGCTGGCGGAGGCGCAGTACGATTTATTGAGATGAGGTCTTTGATATCGTTGTAAAAATAATTAATACTACTCGTAACGTATTTGTTATATTGGTAACTCAGTCCCAGTTCGTATGTCCTGATTCTCTCTGGATCGAGGTCTTCATTTCCAATATCTATTTGAAACATCTCATAAAAAGTCGGGGCACGGAACGCTTCTCCATACAGAAGTTTTAAAGACGCATTTTCTATAAATGACCACGTTAACCCTGCCCTTGGACTTATCGCATCACCAAAATCATTATACTGATCATATCTGACTCCGAGGGTGATGTTCAGGGTGTCAGTAACATCATAGGCATCCTGAAGATAGGCAGAAAATATCCTGCGTGTAATATCCGGCAAAAAAGGATATTCGTCAGAAAAGCTCTGGATATCAGGGAGCGGCGCCCCGGTAAGCGGATCAAAGTTCGATAAAAAATGATTATTCGATTGATTGACCAGCCGGTAGTCCACGCCAAACGTTAAGATATTTCCTTCAAACAATTTCACATCAAGCGGGATTTCAGTCCCCGCAATCCTTTCAATACCTTTCACCACATAAATCATTCCATCCGGATACGTGAAGGGCGGAGAAACCGTATTCTCCGGAAATGACTCAAACTTACTATTACTGTCAAATTGATCATAATAGATTCTTGGCTTCACAGTAACTATTTCCTCAAAGGTTTTTTTGTACCCTATCTCTCCAAAAACATAGTTGCTTTCAAGATCAGACTCGGTATTCAAGGAAAGCCCTCCTCCAATAAAAGGCTCCCGGTTTTTGTTGCTGTACCATCCCTGAAACCATAAATCCTCGTAACATACCTTTAGATTCATGTCATATTCCTGCCTCTGATCATGTACACTTCCTGGCGCCAGAGAGGCCGAAGAGCCAAAAAAACCATCAAGCATTGTCTGGAAGTCACTTTCGACCGTGCCGTCAAAACCACTGGTCTGCCGGTAATGAGCCATACCCGAAATGTCAACTTTTCCAATCTTCTTTCCAAATACCAAATTCTCCTCGTAGGTATCAAAGCTTCCAAATCCGCTGCTTACCCTTACACCATCGATATCCGCTGCATCAAGGGTAATAATATTAATAACCGCCAGGAACGCATTTTCACCATACATAGCAGACCCTGGACCCCTGATAATTTCCAGCTTCTTTATGTTTTCAACGGGAAAATCATCGAATCTGCCAAAGGCCGAACCGGTAGTAGTGGTATTTACGGTATGACCATTGAGCATAACTTTGACTTTGTTTGCACCTTCAACCCCGCGGGCAATTGGTTCTTCAACTCCAGTGCCTGGCTCCTTCCGAATCTCAAACCCCGGTATGGTTCTTAGTATTTCTACAAAGGTACGGTACCCTAAATTCTTAATCTCCTCACCCGTAATTACCGTAATGATACTCGGCGCCTTGTTAACGGGTATTGCATGTCTCGTAGCAATAGTTACCTTTTCACCAAAACCAAACCAGATGGCTTCAGTTGAGATTTCTTCTGCCAGGGTAGTTTCGATATCGTGTGTCTGCTTTTCTTTGTTATTGGGTAAGGTCTCTGATGTTTGCGCCGATTCCTTGGTAACCACCAATGATGTACCAGTATCTTCAGCAAAAATCCAGGATGAATGAAAAGAAAGGAAATAGGGTAGAATCAGGTAAGAAAATAGGAGACCTTTTTTTGCGCACTTGGCCATGGACATGACTCTCCTCCCTGAGGAAAAAGCGCACTTTCAAGAGTTATTGTGATGAAGTTTAGCTACTCATGCTGAGCAATAACCCGGTTGAAAGTTCTGATATGCGGGCAGTATATACAGGATGGGCGGTTGCTGTCAATAGAAAAATATCGTAACACTTTAGTTTTTTGAAAAAGTAGGGGCGAAGCATTTGCCAGTTTGGGTAT
>CAZBCT010000131.1:0-8144 GCA_964490485.1 uncultured Candidatus Brocadia sp.
TTGTGATCGTCTAAAGGTAAAAAATCTTCGGCCAGGTAACTTGCCCTTGTTCTTTCATTGGAGTTTAGGGCGGCATCCATCTCGCCTTTTTGGATAAAATATCTTGCCTTTGGAAACGTGGGGACAATCTTACCTTTTTCATTCAGGGTTGTGTTGCCTCCGGCGTGGTCGAAGTGAAGATGGGTATTGATGACGAGATCGATATTTTCAGGCCGACAACCAAAGTGGTTCAGTGATTCCAGCAGATTGGATTTTTTATCAACACCGTACATTTGGTAAAATTTCTCATGATGCTTTGTTCCGACCCCTGTATCGATCAGGATGTTGTGTTTCTTTGTTACGATCAGGGGGCAATGGAGAGATAATCGTATCCGGTTTTTGCTGTCGGGTGGATAAACCTTTTCCCACAGCACACGAGGTACGATCCCAAAGACCGCCCCGCCGTCCAGGTAAATGTTGCCATCATTTACAGGATACATTGTGAATGCGCCCAGACTCATCTTTCCCTGTCTCCCTTTTCATGGGTTGCACTTCATGATTGAATGTACCATATTATACCAAATACTATGAACAATTACTACCTCCCTTGCGGTACTATTAAAACTAAATTTAAAGAACA
This sequence comes from uncultured Candidatus Brocadia sp., assembly GCA_964490485.1. Lineage (GTDB taxonomy): Bacteria > Planctomycetota > Brocadiia > Brocadiales > Brocadiaceae > Brocadia. The sequence goes on from CAZBCT010000131.1 coordinate 620, forward strand.
GGATGATTTGTGCATCTCTTTAAACCGGTGCGGCAGGAAGACGTCCTCAGGAAAATACAGGAAATGGTTGATCAGTATTGGAATGGAATTCAGGGAAAGGAATCAATGAAGGAATGAGATATCGTGATTATTCAATTGAAGTCAGAAGTCAGAATTCAGAAGCCAGAATAAAAGAGCTTAAGCGAAAAGGTTTCAATTTCTATCCTGAACTCTGACTCCTGGCTCCTGAATTCTGAACAGTTCTTTAAATCCTTTGAAGCAGAGGTTGTACTTTTTCTGCAAACTGCTTCAGGGCATGAGCGCGATGACTGATCCTGTTCTTGATCGCCGGATTTAATTCTGCAAAGGTCTGCAGGTGATCAGGCACATAAAAAATGGGATCGTATCCGAAACCATGTTTTCCCTTAGGTTCTTCGGTAATGAACCCCTCGCAACAGCCTTCGACTACGAAGAACAATCCATGTGGACCAGCAAGAGCAATCGTACAGATGAACCGCGCTGTACGTCTTTCCCCAGGCACTCCTCTTAATTCAGACAATACTTTTTCTATGTTTTTCTCATCGGTTGCATTTGCACCTGCATACCTGCATGAATAGACGCCCGGCCGTTTGCCCAGCGCATCGATCTCGAGTCCCGAATCATCCGCCATTGCCCAGGTATTACAGGCCTTTGCCAGAATGGTCGCCTTTTTTGCCGCATTTTCCTGAAAGGTTGCTCCGTCCTCTTCCACCAGCGGTAAAAAAGGGAAATAGTCGGGACCTCGCAGCAGGATACCCGGAGTATCCTTGAGAATTTCCTTTATCTCCGCCCTCTTTTTTTCATTTTGCGTAGCAATCAAAATGGTTTTTGCATGTAGGGTATTTACGAATGAACTCATATCTGTTCTCCTGTTTGTAAAAAAGACTCTTGTTTATATCTTATGTTTTCTTCGTTAGTCCCCCTTACCAAAGGGGGAAACAGTGGATTGTGTTTCTCCCCTGACCATTTCACAACCCCCTAGATCCCCCTTTGGTAAGGAGGATTTTATGCCTGCTACCGCCTGCAAACTCCTATAAACAAAATGAAATTCCTTACAAGCAAGATTTCATTTTTCTCTCAACCCCCTGTTTCCAGCGCCTTCTTTTGCATCTCAATAATTTCACCAATGCCTTTTTTTGCCATCTTCAACATCTCTGCCAATTGTCCGTCATCAAAGGCATACTCTTCTCCTGTGCCTTGTAATTCAATAAATCTACCATCGCCTGTCATCACGACATTCATGTCGACCTGCGCAGCGGCATCTTCTGCATAGCAGAGATCCAAGAGAACGACGCCGTTTACAATTCCGACACTTATCGCTGCAACGCTATTGACGACCGGATTTTCCTTAATCAGGTCTTTGCTTTTCAGCCACCGGATTGCATCCATCAATGCGACATAACTACCGGTAATAGCCGCAGTGCGCGTCCCTCCATCCGCCTGGATCACATCGCAGTCAATCCAGATCGTCCGCTCCTTCAGCAATGCAAGATCCATGACGGAACGCAATGAACGGCCAATAAGTCTTTGTATCTCATGGGTTCGCCCTCCCACTTTTCCCCTGGAGGATTCCCGTGGAGCTCTTACCGGCGTGGAACCTGGCAGGAGAGAATATTCCGCCGTGACCCAGCCTTCACCGGTATTTTTCAGATGAGGAGGCACGGTTTCTTCCACGGATGCCGTACAAATGACTTTGGTGTTGCCGGTTTGAATAAGTACGGAGCCTGGCGCATATTTGGTAAAATGCCTGGTGATAATCAACGGCCGCAATTCATCTGCTATACGAGTATCCACTCTCATGGTTTTATTTACGCAACAAAAGTTTTAAGAGCGCTTTTTCCACATGAAGCCTGTTTTCTGCCTGATCGTAGACAATAGAATGTGGACCGTCAATAACTTCATCCGTAATCTCTTCTCCCCGATGGGCGGGCAGGCAGTGCATTACCTTGACATCGTCCTTTGCCAATTTCACGATATCACTATTAATCTGAAAACCCGTGAACGCCTGTTGTCTCGCCTCTTTTTCTGTCTCCTGTCCCATACTAACCCACGTATCGGTATACAGTACATGCGCATTTTTTGCCACTTCTTTTGGATCATTACAAAGGTGTATTAAGTCACTGCCATCCAGCATCTGCTTTGTTTTAGCAATAAAATCTGGTGAAAGCTCGTATCCCTTTGGTGATGCAATATAAAAATGGATACCAAGTTTTGAGCAGATTTGCACCAAAGACCGCGCAACATTATTTCCGTCACCAATATAGGCTATCTTTAGATTGGTATAGGCACCGAATTTTTCTTTGATCGTGTACATGTCGGTAAGCGCCTGACATGGATGGAGGTAATCCGATAAGGCATTTATAACCGGCACGGTGGCATATCTGGCGAGTTCCTGAATGGTGTCCTGACCGAAGGTACGGATAACGATTCCCCCTACATATCTCGAGAGTACCCTGGCGCCGTCTTTTACCGCCTCCCTTTTGCCAAGGTTGATATCGCTTTGGGTCAGATAGATGGCATGGCCACCCAACTGTATCATTGCCACTTCAAAGGAAACGCGTGTGCGCATAGAACTCTTTTCGAAGATCATCCCCAGGATCTTCCCGTTCAGGCACTTCTCATCGTACCCCTTATTATGCCATTCCTTGAGTTCTCTGGTGACGTTAAATATCTCCTCAATGTCAGATTGCGAAAGATCTGCAATTGAAAGTAAATCCTTGCATTTCATAGGCATTTTCTCACAAATTAAGGTTTAGAAAGGACGGATTTTAAAATGTCCAGACCTTCGTCGATATGTTCTCTTTTTACATTCAGGGGAGGCATAAATCGAATGACTTTGTCATGAGTACAATTGAGAAATAAGCCTGCCTGGATACAACTTTTAATAAGCTCTGCCCCAGCCACGCTAAGTTCAATCCCAATCATAAGGCCTACACCGCGCACGTCATTGATGATCTTATAGGTCTTTTGCAATATTTTCAATTGCTCTACGGAATAACTACCCATTTTTCTGACATTCTCAAGCAGCCCCTCTCTTTCAATCGTTTCAAACACGGCAACCCCTGCCGCACATGCCAGGGGATTTCCGCCAAACGTGGAGGCATGGCTGCCGGGCACAAGACTCTTTGCAATCTCTTTTTTTGCAGTCATCGCTCCGATGGCGACACCACCCCCGAGCGCCTTTGCCAGGGTCATAACATCAGGCTCAATATCATAGTGCTGATACGCAAAATATTTTCCCGATCTTCCCATACCGCATTGGACCTCGTCAAGGATCATCAACAATCCTTTCTCATCACACAGTTTTCTTATGCCATGCATAAACTCTTTCGTGGCGATATTAATGCCACCTTCGCCCTGAATGGGCTCCAGCATAATTGCGCACGTCTTGTCGTCTATTGATTTTTTTAGCGCATCCAGATCATTGAATGGAACGTAGGAAAAACCTTCAACGAGCGGGGCAAATCCTTTATGATATTTCGGCTGTGCCGTTGCGGTAACCGTGGCAATCGTCCGGCCATGGAATGAGTTCAAAAACGTAATGATCTTATATCTGCCGGTGTTCGCATTATGGATACGGGCAAGCTTGATCGCAGCTTCATTCGCCTCAGCGCCGCTGTTACAAAAGAAACACTGTCCGCCAAAGGATTTTTCAGATATGTGTTTTGCCAGCAGCCCCTGTGGTTCGGTATAGTAAATATTCGGGGCGTGCTGAAGTTGTGCCGCCTGGGTTTGAATGGCAGCAACGACATGAGGATGACAGTGTCCCAACAGGCTCACCGCCCAGCCTGAAAAAAGGTCGAGGTAGCGTTTCCCTTCAGCGTCCCACACATCCACGCCGCTCCCCTTTTCAAGTAAAATAGGATTTCGAATATAATTGGGAATGACATAGCGGTCATAAATTTCCTGAATCTCTTTTGTGTTCATACCTTTATTCCTTAAAAACGAAAAGGGGATTGAAAGAACCATTCAATTTCAATCCCCTAAAATTATACAGTATTCATTATGAGATACAACAATCTTTTATACGATAATCTGCGTTCCAACGCCTTTATCGGTAAAAATTTCCAATAAAAGCGCATGCGGAATTGTTCCGTTGATAATATGTGCCTTCTTCACCCCTTCCTTCACTGCGCCAATACAGGCTAATGCCTTGGGAAGCATGCCCTCACTAATGACCTTTTTATCGATGAGCGCGTGTACCTCGTCTTCGTGAAGGGTCGAAGCAAAAGACGTCTCGTCTTTCGGTCGTGTCATGATGCCGTGGGTATTTGAGAGAAATACGAGCTTCTCCGCGCCAAGCGCCTTTGCAACAAACGCTGCAACATTGTCTGCATTGACATTATACACGTCTCCATTGTCGCCTTTTGCAATAGGCGGCACAATAGGGATGGTGCATGAAGTGCACAAATTCATGAACCAGTCCTTATCAATTCCCGTAACCTTACCGACAAAACCAATATCTAATCTCTTTACGTCGCCCTGGCCCGTCTTCGTTTCAACATAGTATTTTTCTGCCTTTATTGGACAGTAGCCATTTTCCCAAATACAGGCGGCCTCGTTACCCAATTCCGAAATCTTCTTTACGATAGAGGCGCTGATCTGATTTACCAGGACATCCCTGGCTATTTCCAGGGTCTCGCGGTCGGTAATTCTATGCCCTTCGATAAATTTTGGACTCAAACCCCTCCTGGTCATCTCCTGGCTGATATGAGGGCCGCCGCCATGTACCAGAATGGGAAAAATGCCGACCGTTTTCATAAAGACAATGTCCTGAAGGACGTTGGTAAGCACTTCATCGCTCGACATCGCCCCTCCGCCAAACTTGATGACAACTATTTTATTTCTGAACGACCGTATATAAGGCAGGGCTTCAATGAGAATACCCGCCTTCCGTATGGCATCTTCCATGGGCTAAATACCTTTTCTCCTACTAGAAAATGGACGATATGAAAAGAAGCCGAAATTATAACAAAAGAGGTTTCTGTGTCAAGGGTAATCGTGGAGGTTTTGTGATCGTTGTGCGAAGCGCCGTTAGCCGCTTAGAATTCTTGTAACAAGTTAGCTTTTTGAAAATATCTTTCAAGTGCTCGCTCCCAAACGCCTGTTTGGGGGGTATAATGGACGAGAAACTCAGTTTCTCTGTAATGGCGTTCCCAAACAGAAGTTTGGGAACAAGCAGTGGTGGTTTATTTAAAGGCGTTTTTTCAAACGGCTAAAATGTTACAAGTGTTACAGTTTTTTGGAAAAGTAGGGGCGAAGCATTTGCTAGTTTGGGTATGAATGCATGTATGCCAATTTTAGCAAATGCTTCGCCCCTACACTGCGCGGCAAACATCGGCCATTATTGGAATTTTTCAAAAAACTAAATTGTTACCACAAATCGTTTTTCTCCTGTCTATCAACAGATTGTGAGCTCCTTTTATATTGATGCAAAAGGTGAAAGGGCGAATGTCCGTTCTCCCCTGTATGTCACGTAAGGCGCGGAAAGGCTGATTAAGGAAGAACTCGTACGGTGTATCTGGTTTGGACAGCATATTAAAAAAGACAACCTTTTTCCCGAAATCTAACAATGTGGTGGCTGGGGTTTTCTCCTGCCGGCACCTTGCGCGTGCACACAGGTTTGCACCTTTGATTATATTTGGTTCGTTGGTTTTTACCCTTGCAAAATATGCAGGCTCAAATTGCAAATTTGAGCCACCGTAGTATGTTGTCAGTTTGTTGTAGAGAAAAGACATTCATTGTTTCCTCCCCCCACAAATATATTTGTTTTTTAGCCAAAACACGGCTATAATTACCCTGTATTTTAGCCATTTCAATGTAAAGGGTAACCATAATGCGCAGAGACATCGAGAAAGAGATGATTTCCTGGAAATCACAAAAGGACGGTATCCGCTAATAGTCAGGGGCGCAAGACAGGTAGGCAAAAGCTATCTTGTTGAAGCGTTTGGTAAAACTCACCTTTAAAACAATGTTGTGGTTAACTTTGAGTTTCGGCCACAATTAAAAGACTGTTTCCAATCTCGTGATCCATCTGAAATTATCAACAAATTTCAGTTGATTCTTGGTGTGCAGATATTAAAGAAGGAAGCACCCTGCTGTTCCTGGACGAGATACAGAAATGTCCGCCGGCAATAATGTCTCTCCGTTACTTTAGAGATTGATTACAATATTCTGCTTATGCTTAACCTCAGTAAATATCCCACAAATTGTTTTTCTCCTGTCTATCAACAGATTGTGAGTTCCTTTTATGCCGAGGTAAAAGAGGAAAGAGCGAACGGTTATTCCTCTCTGCATGTACTCGAAGGCACGGAAAGACTGATTAAGGAAGAACTCGTCCGATGTATCTGGTTTGGACAGCATATCAAAAAGGACAGGCTTTTTACCGACGCCGGTTTGCGTCTGGAGGTTCTTTCGCCCGGTTGGTGGAATTCGGAGGGAGGACCCGATTTCAAACATGCAGAAATTCTCCTGGAAGAGAAGGGACTTGTAAAGGGTGACGTCGAGGTCCACGTATTTTCATCTGATTGGGTACGTCATCAACACGACAAACAAAATTCTTACGATACCGTATGCTTGCATGTTGTTATGTGGAACGATAATCAGGGAGAATACATCAAAAATTGCAGCGGACAACTTATTCCCCAGTTGACGCTATCCAAATATTTAGGCGCGGAATTGGACGACCTCGTAGACATGATTGACGTTGAATCCTATCTAAAAGGGAAGAGGGTAAATCCCGGACATTGTCAGATAGAGATAGAAAAGCAGAATGTCCCTGAACAGTGGATCGTCCGTTTCCTCGATTATGCCGGTGACGAACGCATTCTTCAAAAGGCAAAGAGGTATGAGCGATGGATAGGAAAAAACCCCTTTGAACAGGTGCTCTACGAAGCGATTATGGAATCGCTGGGATACAAAAACAATAAGGAACCATTCTTAATGCTAGCCTCCCGCGTGCCGCTTGAAGACATCCGGTATTTAATCCCGGAAGATGCCTCTGTTCAAAGGAAAAAGATCGATATACAATCGCTCCTCCTGGGCTCAGCAGGTTTGCTGCCGCAACAGGGAAATGCGATATCGTCGCACGACAGAGAAACTGCAGAGTACATAAGCGACGTTGAAGAGGCATGGCGCAAACTCCAAAATAAAACAGGCCGGGCTTCTATGGAAAGAAAAGACTGGAACTATGCAGGGATCAGACCTGCAAACTTCCCGGAAAGGCGGATTGCAGCCATAGCCAATATCCTTTCCGAATGTTCATCGCTCAGCATCTTCCGGCACATCTTGTCGGTATTTGAAAAGGCGGAATGTTACCGGGAAGATCAGAAAATCATGGAAACGTTGCCGGAGCATGTCCAATCCCTCTTTCTGAACATTTCCGATTCCTATTGGTCGTACCATTATACCTTGCGGGGGAAGAAACTGGCTAAACCCGTTAAATTACTTGGGAAAGAGCGGGCATCCCATATCTTCATCAATGTTATTATTCCCATCCTGCTTGTCT
>CAZBCT010000132.1:0-8119 GCA_964490485.1 uncultured Candidatus Brocadia sp.
CGGTATAACGGTTATGACCCCGAAGACGGCTTCTGCCTTTACTATTGCATCTCTGGCGAAACAATACAATAAAGACTGCTATGTTGTCGTCGGTGGTCCTCATGCAACTTTGAGATCTGATGAGGTATTGAAAAATACGCGGGATGTTGATTTTGTGGTAAACGGCGAGGGTGAGTCCGTATTGCTCGAACTGGTAAATACCTTGCGTGCAAAAAATAATAATTTCAGTGCGATTCGGGGACTTTCTTATCGCCAGGGTGATACCCATATCCATAATCCCCTGCGAAGTTTTATTGATAATTTAGATTGTCTTCCGTTGCCGGACAGAGAAACGTTGTTGGGCATGGATACCTATACTTCAGAGGACATGGGCTTGCTTATGGGAAGTCGTGGTTGCCCATATAGTTGTTCCTATTGTGCAACACAAATATGGGCAAGAAAGGTACGGTATCGGTCTTTGTCAAATATTGTAGAGGAAATCAAGTATGTACATCTCCGTTTTGGAACCCGTCAATTCACCTTTAAGGACGATTCCTTCACGGTTAATAGAAAAAGAGTCCTGGAATTTTGTGATAACTTACTTGAGACTGGTCTGAAGATCAACTGGGACTGCAATACGCGGGTGGACTTAGTTGACCTGGAACTCCTGAAGGCAATGAAAAAGACGGGTTGTAATAGTATAAAGGTGGGGATTGAATCAGGGAGTGAAAGAATATTAGCATTGATGGACAAAGGAATTACCCTGGAACGTATCCATGAGGCAGCAAGACTTTTTCGGGAAACGGGAATTCATTGGACCGCCTATTTTATGATGGGTATACCTACAGAAACCAAAGAAGATGTGAAAAAAACTTTAGATTTATTGTATAAAATACGGCCAAGCTTTGCCTCAATCGGTGTCTACGAGCCGTTTCCTGGAACGAAGCTTTTTGACATAGGCATCGAACATGGCTTGGTAAAAAAAGAAATGGCATATGAAGATTTTTTTACCCATATACCAAGTGATTATTATCTAAAGGATATTAAACGAAGGGTTGATACCATGGATTACGAGGATTTTACCACCATGGAAAATGAAGCAAAAGGCGCCTTTCGTGATTATAATAAAGGCGTAATGCGGATCCTTGAAAGGGCAAAGGCCAGAAGCAATATCTATTTACATAATCCCAGGATTTTTTTTAACGATGTTGAAAAATTTTTAGGATGGCTACGATAACGGCCAATGAAAACAACCAACCGGAATCCGTAAATTTTCGTTTTATCGTTTTACCATGTGCAATTTCCCTTTTCTGTTCAGCAAGATGAAAGCAGCGGCATATACGTGCTTTAATTTGTAGCTTCAATCTTCTCCATGGCTACAAGGGTTTTCCCTCAGAAAATGGTATTATGACAATCAAGATTTTTAATTACCCGATATCAAAACGGCTGATCCTTCTCGTTGCCGGAGACCTGTTTCTGGTAAATGGATCGGTTTTCTTATCAGCAACCCTCCGATTAGGCTTGAGCGATGGATGGAACTATATAAGAGATAATCCTGTGTCGTTTGTACTGACGGGCTTCGTTTTTATTTTTACCTTCTTTTTTGCTGAACTTTATGATACCCGAAAGGACTTCAAGTCTATTGGAAATATCATAAGCATTACTTTTGCATCCGCCAGCGCCTTTTTTATTACGACGTTTTTATTTTATATAAACTGGTCTCTTCGAATAGGAAGGGGCGTATTTATTCTCAATGGAGCATTCGTTACTTTTTTTATTATCGGGTGGAGAATTGGATACAGTTATCTCCTGGAGCAGCCAATTTTTAAAAGAAACGTTTTAATCGTTGGTGCAGGCTGGGCTGGGAAAACCATCTTGCAAGAAATAATCAGAGCAAAGAAAACAGGGTTGCGGGTGGCAGGTTTTATTGACGACAACACGTTAAAACAGAAAAAAAGCATAGACGGGTTCCCCATATTGGGGGATCGGTATACATTGCCTACCGTTATTCGTCAAAATAACGTTAGCCTGATTGTAAATGCCATTACTCACGAAAAACACGCCGATCTTATTAAGACATTAATTAATTGTTCATGGAATGGAATAGAGATCGTCGATATGCCCACCCTATATGAACAGCTCACGGGTAAGATACCTTTTAAGCACATTAATGATATGTGGATGTTGCATGTAGTTCTTAGTAAACCAAAATTATACGGGAAATTGGTGAAACCCGTTATCGAAATATTTGTTGCATTGATGCTATTCGTGCTGCTAATACCCTCTATGGTAATTATAGCAATATTGATAAAAATGGATTCCGGAGGACGGATTTTTTATACACAGGAACGTGTCGGAAAAGACGGGAAAGAATTTACGATAATAAAATTCCGCACGATGGTGGAGAATGCCGAATCAAATACCGGTGCGGTTTATACATCAAATAATGATCCCAGGATTACGAAGATTGGAAGATTTCTCAGAAAGTGGAGATTGGATGAGATCCCTCAATTGATCAATGTGATCAAGGGAGAGATGAGTTTGATGGGGCCGCGTCCGGAAAGACATGTCTTTATAAAAAAATTTGAAGAAATAATTCCCTTTTATACTCAGCGGCTCGCGGTTAGGCCTGGCTTAACCGGCTGGGCGCAAGTAAAATACCGTTACGCATCTTCGATAGAACAAACCGAGGAAAAGTTAAAATACGATCTTTATTATATCAAAAATATGTCTGTCCTTCTTGATTTCGTGGTATTATTGAAAACAATAAAAGTAGTGCTTTTCGGAAGTGGAAAATAACATGGCATTATTTGCGGTAGCAGATTACTGGGCTTTTTCACTCTCATCTATCTGTTTTTTTGTCTGCCGCTCTTTTATCCAGTAAGCATCTTCTAGACTACGGAAAGCTTCTTTCATCTCGGGTGATATTTCTAATGCCTGCTTGTATTCAGTGATAGCATTATCGATTTGCCCCTGCTTTTTATAAATATCACCGAGTTTGTAATGGGCAGCAGCTAGCTTTGGGTTGCGCTCGATTATTTTTTTCATGTCTGCAGAGGCGTTGAGTAAGTTACCATTTTCTAAATGAAGTACCCCCCGATTATAAAGTGCCGCAAGATCCTCCGGCGTAAGTTTTAAAACTTCATTATATTCGTCTATGGCTTCGCCCTTCATTCCCTTTTCAGAATAAATAACCCCCAGATTGAAATGTGCCCCTGCGTGATTTTTGTTGAGAGACAGTGTCTTTTTGAATGCGGGAATTGCATCATCATACGCTTTTTTTTTCGTGTGAGCCACTCCAAGGTTGTTGTAAGCCTCTCCGAAATTGGGGTTGAGTTCAAGCGCTTTTTTATAGGTAGCGATTGCATCGTCAATTAATCCTTTATCAACATAAACGGCACCCAGGTTGTTGTATGCCTCACTAAAATCTTCTTTATTTCGTAATGCTTCTTTATATGCGGCGATTGCATCATCTTTTTTTCCCTGAAGTGCGCACGATACCCCTTTGTTGTTATACAGCATAGCAAGTCTGTTTTTCGCTTCTTTATGGGAGGGGTCTGCGCTTAGCAATTTTTTATAGGTACGAATGGCATCGTCTTGCGCCCCGTTTGCTTCATACGCAGAAGCCAGGTCAAACAGAAGGACGGTATCTTTAGGGTTGAAATTAGCTGCTTTTTCAAATGAAGAAATGGATTTTGAGACTTCCCCTTTTCTCTGGTAAAGGTATGCCATGTTTTTATGGCTTTCTGCGAAATTTGGATCTAAAGCGACGGCCATCTGGTAAGAGTTAATAGCGTCGTCAACCATTCCTTTATTGGCATATGCATTCCCGATGTTATGAAACGTTCCTGCATCACGCGGGAAAATAGACAAGGCTTTCTTAAAGGCATTAATGGCGTCATCGTACTGAGCCTTTTTATTATAAATATTCCCAAGATTGTAATATGCTTCTGCGTCATTTGGGTTAATTTCAAGTACCTTCTTGAACTCACGGATGGCTTCATCAAAGTGGGTATTTTTATAATAAACAATGCCCAGATTAAAATGTGCATTCAGATTGGAAGGATCATTTAAGAGTATTTTTTGATATTTTTTAATGATTTCTTTATCAGGGATATCAGGAGTTTTGCTGGGAGCAGAAAGAATGATTTGAAAAGAGAAAAAGACTGAAATGCCAAGAATTCCGAAATAACGATATCTTTGTGTTATCGCATTCCCTCGTAATAACAGTTTCTTCATAAACAGCTCTTTTTCTCCTTATTTCTGGAAAAAGCAATGAAATGGGTTTGTTTACTGCAATAATGCGTTTTGATAGCTGCATATCGCAAGTTCATTTTGGTTTATAATGTTTTTCTCAACAAGGTACGCCTTTCATGCTCTAAGAACTTTTCTTTATTGATGAGTTCTTTCGTTTTATGAGGATGTTTTATCCCCCTGAACACATAACTGGCCTGGTTTGTGCCTATGATAAGATTGCCAATTTTGAATCGCCTTTGCATGCTTCCCTGTATCACCAAAATATTGTTGATATCGCCATAGGTTACTTCCTTCAATGCTCTCGAAAAGGGACCTTTTCGAAACAGAATTCCCCGATGCGTGATTATATACGTGGTTGTGCAAACAGAAAGAATATGATAGAGGATAAGGAGACTACCAACAGACACCATGCTCAATCCCGTAGTAGTTGCAACACCAAAATTTGTTAATGCCAAAAAAATGGCAAACGAAGAGACCGCAAACACCAACCAGTTTTGGCACATTCGTGGTTTAAAAGATTGAACAATTTCGGTTTCTGTGGTTTTATGGAAAACAGTGTCCCTCTGTAAAGCATTTGTATTTGTCATTGCACGTTATTTGATATTCGGTAATCTTTAAGATATGTGATTTCAGATATTCTTCCGCTGGTTTCAGCAAAATACCTTGCCGGGATTTTGCAAAAAACTGAAGATGCCATCTGCCTGTGAATTATAGGTAAGGAGGACTGCCATGTCAAGGCAAATGCAAGGGAATTCATGCTTACGGTATAGCAGAAAACCCGGTATGGAAATGTGTCTTCGCTGGTCTCTTTCTATCACCGGTCATCATATCGGGGAAATTTTTCTCCTGCTTTGCTGCCATAGTCTTAATAATTCGAGTACCAGGGACAGATCGGTTTTATGTAATGAAATATCCAACTGCCGAGAAAGGCAAAGCATAAGAGCGTAGCCCAGAAGGATTTTAAAAAGGCGGTATATTTATTATTCTTCGTATAAAATTCGAGACCTTTTACGATAAGGGTAATGAGTGCAGGATTCATTACGATATCGTTCGTGCCTGGAGGAGTTTGAATACCAATGTAATTGATGAGTACGCCAATTGTAGCACTGACAAGCAGAGAAAGGTATTTGTTTCCTTTGACAAGGGTAATACAAAAGATAATTAATACGTGTGACCCTATGGATTCTAATAAGGCAATAAAATGCCGGTAAAATTCGTAGGAGGTAACAAAGTATGGTATAAGAAAGATAAACAATAATACATCATCTTGCTGATCTTTCCGGCAAACAAGCAGGTAGAAAGAAATAGGCGCAATGAGTTTGAGTATATCGTTGTCACTCAAATAACCGATGTCACCCAAAAAAATACAGGCGACACCGATAACGGTAGACAGGCACACAAGTACGACCTGCCTTGAATCCCATCTGATAATCCACCAGAAAAAGAAGAAAATTAGCAGGGATTTGAAAGCGATGAGACATTCCTTCAGCCAAAATACATCTTCGTTAATATAAAGTAAGCTTTCAATGAACTGAAGGATAAATTCCATAATGCATCAAAGGTAATCAAACTGTTGAAATAAGAACGAAGGAAATTAGTATCTTACAAAATCAGTTTACCAGCTATCCTAAAAATGGGAAATGAATTTTATGCGATATTCGGGATAATTTTTTTTCATTTGAGGGTGACCATCTCATCTATGCTGTATGCTTCGACTGTTGCAGAGGCACGGTAATTATGAATTTAGTTCCAACGCTCATGGTGCTTTCAACCTGAATGTGTCCATGGTGGATAAGAACGATATGCTTAACGATGGAAAGTCCTAGCCCGGTTCCTCCCATTTCTCGTGAGCGGGCAGGGTCAACGCGGTAAAATCTCTCAAAAATACGCGGGATGTGTTCTTGCGGGATGCCAATCCCCGTGTCTGATATTTCAAAACGAATGGATTGATTGACTGGTTCAACCTTCAAACCGATTCTGCCGCCGGATGCCGTGTATTTTATGGCGTTATCAAGCAAATTGGTCAACAATTGACGAAAGAGATACTCATTCGTCTCTATCAGGGGTATTTGATGGGGTATGTCCAGATCAAGCGTTTGATTTTTTCTCCCACAGTGTTCCTGGTACTGAGCAGAAATATTCTCTACACAGGGAAGGATGTCTGTCATGGCAAGTTCTGTCTTTAAATCGTGCGAATCGAGTCTGGATAATTCTAAGATATCTTTGATGAGGTTATCAAGCCTCTGTGAATGTTTCAAGATAATATGGAGAAATTCTTGTGTGTCTTCCTGTCTGAGGGAATCATTTTCGAGCAGGGTTTCCACATACCCTTTAATAGAAGCCAGCGGGGTTCTCAATTCATGAGAAATATTGGCAACAAAATCTCTGCGGGTGTTTTCCAGCCTGCGCAATTCGGTAATATCATGAAATACGAGAAGGACGCCTTGATTGTCTTTATCAACCAGAAAGGGAGAAAGATGTATGTGCAATAATTTTTTCCCGGGCGCAGGAATCTCAATCTCGGATGTCCTGACCGTTTGCGTTTTGATTGTTTCTCTGACCAGATTGCGGAGTTTCTCATTTCGTATCTTTTCCCATAGATAATTCTTATTCAAAACAACCGCTGATATATCAAACATCGTTTTTGCCGCATTGTTGATCAGGATAATTCTTTCCTGTAAGTCCGTGGCAATGATCGCATCATTCATGTGCGCCATGATGGCATCCAGTTTGTTTTTGTCGTCCATGATCGTTTGCATCCGGGATTGAAGTTCAACGCCCATAACATTAATCGCATTCGCCAGGTCTCCCATCTCATCTGAAGAAGCAATCTCGGCCTTTCGTGCAAAATTGCCCCGCGCAAAATTCTTTGCTATTTGAGTAATATTTACGAAGGATGAGGTATTGATCCTGATGAGGACAAAACTGATAATCAGAGTAATCGCAAAGGTCAGGAGCATGTAACCGACAATGGTTTTCATGTCGGATTCCAGGGTTCTGGTTAATGGATTCAGGTGGTATTCTCTTAGTACCCTGCTCACAAAGTATCCTGTTAAAGCAAGACATAGACATAAAAGGCCAATATAGCTGGTAAAAATTTTCCAAAATAGTTTATTTTTAAACACTCTCTTATTCCTTAAATTTATAACCAATTCCCCGTATCGTGATTATGCGGTTTGCAAAGGCCTGTAATTTTTTTCGTAGAGAAGCTACGTGTACGTCAATCGTTCGATCAATAACAATTGTATCATGTCCGGAAATTGTATCAAGCAATTGATCTCGTGTAAATACCCGCCCAGGCTTACTGGCGAGCTGATGAAGAAGCTTAAATTCAGCAAGAGTCAATGGAATGGATTCATTCTTTATCGTCACCTCGTGTTTATACAAGTCGATTGTCAGTGCGTCTATTTTAATATATTTTTGTATTGTCGAATCACTTTTTGTTCGCCTGAGGACTGCCTGAACACGTGCTACGAGTTCTTTTGGGCTAAAGGGCTTTGTCATATAATCGTCAGCGCCCAGCTTTAACCCCATGGTTATATCAGCCTCCTCCCCTTTTGCTGTTACCATTACAATGGCAATATGAGCAAGTTCCGTGTCTGCTTTTAATTTTCTGCATACCTCCAGACCATCAATTCCGGGTAACATGAGGTCTAATATGACCATATCTGGTTTTTCTCTTCTGACCAGGAACAACGCATCATCTCCGTTGTAGGCACAGAGTGTCTTATAGCCGTCCTTTTCCAGGTGATAGCGGATTAATTTTACAAGGTCCTGCTCGTCATCAACAATAAGGATTTTTTGTAACACTTTAGTTTTTTGAAAACTCCCTTTCTCTGTAGGTGTGGCGTACTTGAAGGTATTCACACGCAATAAAAACAAA
>CAZBCT010000133.1:0-8045 GCA_964490485.1 uncultured Candidatus Brocadia sp.
TAAAAATACCATGATGATTAAAATTTGTCAATAATACAAGTTAGCGCTTATGGGGAAGACCCCCTCGTCCCTGATGGAAGTATCAGGAGCAAGGTAAGCCTTATAAGTCGAAAGGCGAAGTAGGCTGACAGGCGAGAGGACGACGGATGAGCTCGTAGTCATTCATTAAAAGACTAATGGTAAGCAAGAAATTTCAGTATAAATGCTGGCAGATTACCGAGGTTATTCCTTATCGATTGTTCTATCGCTTGTGTTTTGCGAAGGATTCCAGTTGCGTGCACCGTGTACAACTTTTGTAATGTCCGCCTTACCTCTTCGTGTGAAATACCTTTCCCTTCCCTTATCTCACGTTCACCGCGATCAAACTTTGTTCTTATATATAATGCATGCATAATATCATCCATTATTACCTCATTTGGTAAATTGTCGATTACCTGCTTGGCTATCTCTTTTAGTCTTGCATAATTGTTTTACTAAAAGCTGTGGGGAAAGAGAAAGGTGCCGAATCTTTCGACTTGACCATGTTAGAGGGAAGTATAGGTTTTCACATTTCAACCGTTGAGCAATGAGAAATAGTTAAAATGTAAAACACAAGACCATTGCAAATAGATTATACCTTGTTGTTGAAAAAGGCAGACTTGGCGAAGAAGTGGAAAGTTTTGAAATAGCTCATAAAAAGCATCGGACAAATCGCTCAAGCTCATGTCTCAGAACAAGATATTGCTCCAGCCCTCTCTCTTGGCCGATAAGCCCAAGCGTCAGCAAGGCATAAGAAGATTACCCTTGACATACGGTCTTAATTTAGTACCATAAAAAGACTGGAGGTGATACATGAATATGAAAACAGATATAAAACCGGTTACCTTTCTAAAGGCAAAAGCAGCCGATTTGCTGAAGCAAATAAACGAAACCCATCGCCCTGTTATTATTACTCAGAACGGGGAACCTAAGGCTGTACTGCAAGACCCTAAAAGTTATGAGAATATGCGGAATGCCATTGGGATATTGAAGCTGATCTCACAAGGCGAAGAGGACATAAGGAGCGGGAAATCAAAATCTCAGGAGGAAGTGTTTGCAGGTATTGCCAACATGCTGAAAGCAAAGTTACATGAGCGACAAATATGAAGTTATATGGTCTTATGTCGCTGAAAATGATCTAAGAAATATTATTGAATATATTGCCAAAGACAGTCCTGCTAACGCATCAAAGGTATTCAAAAAGATAAAACAAAAAGCATCCAGCCTTTATATCTTACCGGAACGTGGCCGCATCGTCCAGGAATTACGAGATCAAGGAATCTTACCATATCGTGAATTAATTATATCGCCGTGGAGAGTCATTTACAGAATATCGGGAAAAAGCGTATACGTTTTATCAGTATTGGATTCACGTCAAAATATTGAAGATATACTCTTAGAAAGACTTCTCAATTCAAAATTATGATACCATTAACAACTGCATAAAGACAGCCGATTAACGTTGGAGCTTTGACCGTTGGTTATGTTACTTATTAAGGTCGTTGAATGGAACCGATTCTCGGTTGTTTCGAACATAGTGAAAATGGTGGCAGAACAAAGAATTGACGTTGTGGTTTAGATTTAGCCTATTCCCATTTACATGCGGACATATCTGCTTCTATCCCTTTCATCTGACAGTGCCTTACGAGCCGCAGTATTCTCTATTTTCAACTGCTCCTCATCAAACATACGTTCAGTTTTTCCCGCATACGGCTTCCAGCGAATGTCCGCCTTATCAAGCCATGCAACCTATGGATGCATAGGTCGGATGGGCGTTATTTCCTTGGCTTCAATGCCTGGTTTGTAAATATTTGCTCATTCCGTGTGTATTTGATGAAATAACCGATGCTGCTATTGATGTTGGTATCAAAGATTGGTCACGTAATCACAATCACTATCTTTATGGAACCGATAAGTGGTAATGCCAAGAAAATTTTTCGTAGACTGCATATCCTTTGTGGTAATGGGAAAGTATGGGATTAAAGAAGCCCTTGCCGCCGATGATCATTTTATACAAGCAGGATTTAAAGCGCTTTTGCTTGAAAAGCAAAAAGAAAGAATTGAAATTTATTCTTTCACTGGTTCAAATACGCGTTCGACCTTATATCGCGCGATTTTTCTCTTTCCGCCACGTCCTTTCACCTTTACAGGCATTTCTTTATCTATAAAGTTAAGTTCGGCATTATCTGGGATAGTATCAATAATCTCAGGATGTTCAATTATCTGCCTTATAAAATCAAAGGCCATTCCAATGTTTCTTTCTGCATACTCTCTTTTAGTCATTATTTCATCACCTTTTGAATCTTTCTTTATACCATTCCCATCTATCTTTTATGTCCTGCTCTGCATAGGTTAAAGCATCCTTCAAATTTTGTATCTGGATTACCTGCTTTGTCTTTTCCCCTTTTAAGTTCCGTGTATCACAGTGGAAAAAAACCATGTGAGCAATCGTATCGATACCACGTATCTTTTATTTTTGATTCATACTGGGCAACTCCGTCTTTTACCTTGCCTTTTTTTCAACCTCGATTTTTATCCTTAATCTATCTTCCCCATCCAGACTTAATTCTTTGGTAAATTCTTTGTTTCCCATATCCTGTCTCTGACTTTGTGCAGGGCGTTAAGTAACATTTCGTTTTACAAAGATAACATAATCTTGTGAGGTTTTTATATTTTGTGGAGGATGACAGACTTAAAGAAGGGGGCTGTTAATTCCTAAACGTTGCCTGGATAATCTTTAACATCTCGCGCTGAACTCCCTTGGTACCAGCGACGATATTTCCGGTTTTTAAATACTGGTTTTTTCCGTCGAAGTCTGTGATCACGCCGCCCGCCTCTTCCACCAGAAGTGCGCCTGCAGCTATGTCCCAGGGCGAAAGGGCGCATTCGAAGAAACCGCCAAAGATGCCTTCTGCCGTATACGCAAGGTCGAGACAGGCCGAGCCGCCTCTTCTGATGCCAGTGGCCCGCATAAAAAGATCTTTAAATACCTCGAGGTAGGAATCAATGATGTCTTTTATCCTGAAAGGAAAACCTGTTGCGATCAAGACAGTGCTCAGGGTTTCAGAAGAGGAGACGTGAATACGGTTGTCATTCTTGAAAGAGCCATTGCCCCTCATTGCAGAATAGATAGTGTCTCTCAGGGGTTCGTAGATAAGACCCATTGCCAAATTTCCTTCAATAGCTAAGGCAATGGAAACGGCAAAACTCGGCAGGCCGTGGATATAGTTCATGGTGCCATCCAGGGGGTCAATGATCCACAAAAACCGGGAGGAATGGCTTTCTGCCGGAGATTCTTCTGCCATGATGTCGTGGTTCGTGAAGTGCGATTTGATATGCTCTTTAATAATATCCTCAGATTTTTTATCTACAATGGTCACGTAATCGTTTTTGGCCTTCTCATGAATCATTGAGGTGCAGATCTTTCCGAAGTTCTCTTTTAAAACCATTCCTGCTTTAAGGGCGGCATCTCGTGCAACATCAAGATATTTAGATAAATCGTTTAGTTCTATGGGCATGAGTGGCGTTCTTCTCGGTTAAAATAGCCTAAAATAGATTTTTCCCCGTCAGGGTTTTATATGCGTTCAGGTATTTTTCAGAAGTCTTTTGGATGATTTCTGGTGGGAGGGTTGGCGCAGGCGGCTTCTTGTCCCAATGGATACTTTCAAGATAATCACGGATAAACTGTTTGTCGTAAGAGTGTTGAGGTTTTCCTGGTTCATAGCCGTCTCGTGGCCAAAAGCGTGATGAATCCGGTGTGAGCGCTTCATCAATGAGTATCGTTTTATTATCCTCGGTAACGCCCCATTCAAATTTGGTGTCGCAGATGATAATACCCCGGTCAATTGCGTATTCGCGCGCTTTAAGATACACCCTCATGCTTTTTTCTCTCAATTCTTCGGCGAGCTTTTTGCCGACCATGTGGATAGCCTCTGAGAAGGAGATGTTTACATCGTGTCCGATGGTCGCCTTGGTTGATGGGGTGAAGATAGGTTCGGGAAGCTTATCAGATTCCCTGAGTCCGGACGGCAGTTTTATCCCGCAAATTGACTGGGTCTTTTGGTATTCCTTCCAGCCAGAACCTGCCAGATAACCGCGAACGACACATTCGATGGGAACGACCTTTACTTTTTTTACCAGCATGGATCGGCCCGTCAGGATATCTTTGTGCTGTGCAACAACAGGATTGCTCATATCTTCCAGGTGTGTGGTAATCAGATGGTTTTCTATGAGAGAAGAGGTATAGGTGAACCAGAATTCAGAAAGCCCCGTGAGCACCTGTCCTTTGTAAGGGATGCCGCTGGGCAGGACAACATCAAAGGCCGAGATGCGGTCTGTTGCTATAATTAATAAGGTGTTATTTATTTCATAGACATCCCGAACTTTACCGCGGTTGCACAATTTGAGTTGTGGGATGTTTGTTGTGAGGAGGGGAATGATTTCTTTCTTCATTGTTATATGGCAAAGTTTGGGATATGTTGTTTGAGTTTTGTCTTGAGTTTGCCTGCGCCTTGAAGGTTAGGCTTTAATGATAAGGCAATATTGAGGTGCTGTAAGGCATTTTCATATTCTTTCATTACAAGGTAACACTCGGCTATTTTTTTATGAATAAAGGCGTTTTCATTTTTGTATAAATTGAGTCGTAGTACCTTTTCATAATAACCGATGGCCTTTTCCGGGGTGGCATTACGCGCCAGGTTGCGGCAATAGAGGTTTCTTATTCGTTCTTTAATCTCGTGGAGCAAGTGACTGCGGTATGTGTCGCTTTTTCCCCGTTCGAGGATCAATTCGTAAAGATTGATGGCCGTATCATATTTTTCAAGTTTTTCATACGCCTCGGCCAGAAGAAATTTACAGTCTATATAGTCCCGCATATTTAAAAATGAAAAAAGGTCAATGCCAGTATAATCTTTTAATAGACGTTCATAATTATAAATGGCTTGTTCTATATGGCCGTTTAAAAGACCGGAGAAAATGATGCGGACGTATCCATGAAGATCATCATCTGATGACGCTGTTGTTTCAGGTTTTTTTCTTGGTCTTTGCCTGTTATTCGTCTGTAAGAGATGTCTGTATTGTCTGTTGTAGTGTTCACGTGATGTTGAGTTGGAAAGCGTTTTATAAGCCAGGATAATAGTCTTTGTTTTGGATTCAGCCCAAAGCTTGTTTTGTCCGTGGATATCCGGGTGATATTTCTTGATAAGGGTGCGGTAAGAACGTTTTAGTTCCTCTGTGCTTACTTCATAGTGCACTTCGAGAATGTCGTAATAATTTACCATAAACATCTTAGTGAGTTTCCTGATATTGTGGGGACATAGCGTCAGGCATAAAACCAGAATATTAACAGCTATCTTGTAGCCTGTCAACAGGTTTTGTAAAAGGGGGAAAAACGTTGTTGTTCATTCATAGCGCAATGTTACGACTGGGTCTAGCCGCGCAGCCCGTAATGCCGGGTAAATGCTAAATACCACGCTGCTTACGATAGCAATGACTGCGGTAATAACAATGCTTGTCGGGCTTATTACGGTGGGAATCTGATTAAAATAATAGACCTCAGGCGGAAATGGCCTCCAACCCGTAGTATTATAGAGCACATTTTCCAGCCAGTTAATCCTTAGCACAATTGACAGGCCGGCAGCGACTCCGATGCATGCGCCCGTACTGCCAATAAGCAATCCATGCAAAAGGAAGATCGACATGATCCCCCGCGTGGTTGCGCCGAGAGCTTTGAGGATGCCAATGTCTTTGGATTTCTCAAGGACAATCATCGTGAGGATTGCAAGGATATTGAATCCTGCAACCACAAGAATAAAGAACAGGATGAGCGCCATTACGTGCCTTTCCATCATCACGGCAGTTAAAAAGGTCTTTCTTGCGTCTTCCCATGTTTGTACGTAATATTCAAAGCCCAATGCTGCCTGCAGTTTATCTCGAACTTCGTTCGCATATCGATAATCCTCTAATTTTACGCTTATTCCGGAGACTGCATCTTTCCCCTTTGCTCCGGTTAACTCCTGTGCTACCGCAAGGGGAATGTACACGTAATTTTTATCAAAGTCGTACATCCCTGATTTGAATTTTCCGACAACTTCAAATGCCTTTACGCTTATCTTATCCCATTCTTTCAGGGTGACGAGTACAATCTGTTCGCCATTTTGGATGAAGCTGCCAGGGTCTTTTTCCGGTTCACCCGTACCAATCCTGAGTAATTCTGCTCCACCGAAGGCGCTTGCGGTATTCTTTTCTCCATGGGTTTTTAATAAGTCTTCCGGCCGATTTCCAAAGGGTGAGATATATGACTGAAAATCGCTCACGCGTGATTCCGCGAGAGGATCAATCCCTTTAAAGTAAACAAATTCTCTTCTGTTTCTTAATTTGATGAGCGCTGGCCCCTCAACATAAGGTGCGCATGCGACGACGTGTTCAAAGTTTTTTACTTTTTCGATGACTTGTTTGTGGTCCTCAAGCCCATACATACCACCTTTTGAAATAATAATATGCGCCAGAGTGCCCCTTATTCTGCTCCGGAGTTCATGGTCGAAGCCGTTCATTACTGAAAGCACAACGATCAGGGTCATTACTCCTACGGCAACCCCGGCAATGGCAAAGAACGATATTTTCCTGCTCCGTAAATATCGCAGGCTAATGAAAAGATTGTACATAGAAAGGATTTACATTGTTATTTTACAGGGTTAACTATATAATCACAAAATTCTAGCATATCTGAATTCTTTTAGGCAATGAAATAATAAACTTGCTGTTTTGGAGACGATGAATGCTCTATTTTAAAACTGCTGGTGAATCTCACGGGAAATGTCTGATTGCGATAATAGAAGGATTTCCTTCGGGCGTATTTCTTGATGAGGCGGTCATCAATCATGATATGAAGCGCAGACAGGGCGGAATTGGCAGGGGTGGAAGGATGCAGATCGAAGATGACCGTGTGGAAATTCTTTGTGGGATCAGGAAAAAGATCACTTTGGGGAGTCCCATTTGTTTACAGATCAAAAACCATGATTATAAGATTGATGAGTTGCCGGCGGTTACGCGTCCCAGACCGGGTCATGCCGATTTATCCGGTGTTCTGAAATATCATGAAAAGGATGCTCGAAACATACTGGAACGGGCAAGCGCGCGGGAAACTGCTGCAAGGGTGGCAGCAGGTGCAGTGGCAAAGATTTTACTCTCTTCCCTTGGAATCGAGGTATTTGGCTATGTACAGGGGATCGGCGGGGTAACGTCAGATAAATTTCTTCACAAGAAAGATCTGGATGTTGCAAGAACCATACGCGATAAAAGTCCTCTCTATTGCATCGATCATGATATCGAAGACAAAATCATTGAAAAGATTAGGCAAACAATGGAAAAGGGCGATTCCCTCGGCGGTGTTATTGAAGTGGTTGTTTCTGGATTGCCTGTAGGATTAGGAAGCCACACCCAGTGGGATCTCAAATTGGATGCAAGGCTTGCCTGTGCTCTGATGTCTGTTCAGGCAATTAAAGGAGTAGAGCTAGGATTGGGCTGTAATGCGGCCAATAAATTTGGTTCGGAAGTACATGACGAAATTTTTTATGAAAAGCCAAAGGAGGGTAGGTCGTTAACGGGCGGATTTAAGAGGCTGACAAATAATGCCGGAGGGATAGAAGGTGGTATAAGTAATGGGGAACCGATTGTGGTGCGGGCATACATGAAACCGATTCCAACATTGAAAAAGCCGTTACGATCCGTGGATTTATTGACAAAAGAACCGATTACTGCCACATATGAAAGATCTGATGTGTGTGCTGTTCCCGCTGCCGCAGTCGTGTGTGAAGCAATGATTGCTTTTGAAATTGCCAGGGCATTCTTGGAAAAATTTGGAACCGATAGCATTGATGAGGTCAAACGGAATTACGATGGATATCTTTCCAGTATTTAGTTATAGTCGCAAATTTCCCTTGAATAATTGTAATGTTTTGATATTATATTACCCTTTCTGAGCTAGCGTAGCTCAACGGCGGAGCAGCGGTTTTGTAAACCGCAGGTTG
>CAZBCT010000134.1:0-7982 GCA_964490485.1 uncultured Candidatus Brocadia sp.
GCGGCGACAACCACCGCCAAGGGACTCAAAGTTTCCTGTCGTTTGGACCGACGGAAGTACGCGGTGGGGCGCAAGGTGACGGACAAAGAATTCGCACGAATCAACCTCCGGCCTCATACATTTCATGGGGAATGGAACTATACAATCCGACCGAACCGATCTCCGAAATAGGTGTAAATGTTATTTATTTACTCCACCTAACCTTTCAAGAGGTTTATTATCTTTCAAATTACAACCACAGCTATTGTGCGTTTGACAATCTTTATTAATCTCTACATAACACGTAGGGCAGATTAATTTGCACTTTGATGGAACCTTTCCAAAAATAAAATTTTTTTCTCCATTAGACAGGCTATTAAAGATAGTAAATCTTAACCAGTTTTTAACAGCAGGAACAATAGGTACTGCTCCAACTTCCTCACATGTTTTAAGCCAGTCTGCTAATTGTTTTATATACCTCGGTAATTTTGCCAATTCCTTTTTATCATCCCAAGTCTTTGTTCCTTTTGCTTCCAGGATCTTCTCCCTTGCCTCCATTGTGTCTTTCAGTCCGCCAACAGTGTCATACCAACAACTTTTTTCCGGCGTAAAAGTCGCTTTTACAAAAAAACATTCCCTTAAATTTAGTAAATTCCTGTCATTCTTTGTTCCGGAAGGGATACATCCAATATCTGGTACTTTGAGCTCATTTCCTTTCGAGTCTTGTATTTCTACCACTCCAAAACCATGATTCGATTTGCCCCCAATAGCAGACCATTTATTTATAAGGATAAAAACAGGAATGATAGTCTTTAGTAATTTCTCATTGCTTCCTCTAAGCAGAATCAATTCCATTGGTATTGATTCTGCATATCTACCGGCACCGTAATACCAGCCTCTTGTCCTTCCATCAGGTCGAATATTTATAGGTCCGTCGTTTTCATAGGTAAGAACCCCATCATTTTTCACAACCAGTCTAAACATCCTGCTTTTACCTGTTGCATCAAAAATTTCGCAGGCATCACACCATTCCTTTTTCAGTCTTCCATCTTCTTCATTTTCTGTTGGACAAGGGTTATTTATGATATTGCATGCATGTCCGCCAAGCCCTCTGATCATTGCCTCATACCACCATCGAATAGAGCCTATTATTCCTGTCTCATGAACTCGCTCACATACTCCATTTACACCTCCCGTCCAAATCGGAGTCAATACCTTTAATTTAAATTCCATGCATTCTCCTTGAATAGTAGTGGATGTTTGCTATTACTTTAAGTCTTTGTCTGTATCCTTGTCCCCGTCCTCTTTATCTCTTCAATCAGCATTCCTCCATCGTAAAAATCTTCTGGTCTGAAAGGGAGTGGCTCTATACGATTATCAATTTTTCTCCTCAGTGGTACGATCTTTCTGCGATCTTCAAATCTGTCTCCTGTAAAATCAGGCGAAACCAACGCAACGTCAATATCGCTCCATTCCTTCGCCGTTCCCTTTGCAAAAGAGCCAAAGACGATTGCCTCTCGTATTTTGATCCCGTTTTTCTCAAGTACTGCAACATACCTTTTTACTATTTCTATAATTGAATCTGTTGCAATAGCCATTCCTTCATCTCCTTGATCTTAATTAGATATCTTTCGGTGAAATCCCTTGTGCATTTCTTCTTAAAAGAGAACTTTTCATCGGGGTATCTTGCTTCTATATTAAAATCAGTAACCGTTTCAAGAAGTTCTAATTGTTCATCTGTCATCTTGAGCGAAACCCTCTCCGCCAGATATATAAGCATATGAGTATAGGGAGGTGTCTCTCTGAGTTTATTCAAATAGATAGCTTTCAAAATCTTTTCAATAGTCAAATGCCCAAAGAATAACGAGTATGAATAGTCTCCTTTTTCGAAAAGATGATTTGCAACATTCCAGTCGTCTTCAGAAGATTCAAGCCAGTATTGAACGCTTCTTTTCTGCCTTTCGTCCATAGTTTTCTCCAGTAATTTTTTTCATTTTTCGTGACCGTACTCCGTGACCGTGAAACACACCCCTTACCCCACTCCCCACGTTTGTGAGGACATGTTTTTAGAAGGGAAATCGCGGAAAACGGAGACGGACTGCGGGCACGTCTCATGGGACAAATCGTCAATCGTGTCCGTTGTCCGTGTCCGTTTAAAGAAAAAAACCAATTAAAACATACAACCTTTGCAATTCGGTCAAAATCACTGTCTTCGTGGAGAAACATCAGATTGTGCTCCACAGCCGTCTGAACAATCAGGCAATCGATGGTACTGCTGACCGTAATCCCCTTTTTCCTGCAACGATAGTATATCAGCGCGGCATTGGCATATGATTCTACCTGGTCTTTTAAAAAACAGATCTTCTGCGTGTCTAAATACTTTTTGAGATCTTTAAATTCATGCTCAGTTCTCGTTCCCTGAAGCAATTCCTGATAGATGAAAGAGTTTATACCAAAAGGAATGTCGGCATGTAAAATGGATAAAAATTTATCTACCCCTTTTGTATCGTCTCCCCGTAAAAAGGGAATCCATACCGATGTGTCTACAAGAACCACGATCAACGCTCCCTTCTCAAGGCTTTATGATCGTAGTCCTTCTCAAACGGTATCTTGCCACGGAGTTCTCTGATATCACGCCTTTTATGCTTTTCAACAAACTCCTTCAGGGCTTCGTGGATCAGATCTTTTTTTGTCTTCGTCTTAGAATACTTAAACGCTTCCCTAACGAGATCTTCCTGTAATACAATATTTGTTCTCATACCATACACCTCATTATACACATAAATACCATATGCGCATACACAGCTCAAGTTTCCTTTTTCTTTCGCCACTTTGGGGTTGATTATCTGTTATTTCCTTGTCGAGGAGCTTCACCACTGGCTAGTATAGTGAACGTCTTAAATTAAGTATACAGGTAAATGTCATCTATGCGAGCAGCGCGAAGCAATCCATACCTTAGAGATTGCTTCGTGCTATCGCCCTCGCAATGACTACTTTCTTTTGTCGTTCACTATAGCTGTCTGCCCTTTGGGCATTCTAGTTAGACTTAATCTCTGTAACATCTTTGGTAAATGGAAACCGCACACCATGATTTACCGTCAAACACGGACACACACGTTTGTCCGTGCCACCCTCAATTTCCAAAACTTCTCGCCCTGCCTCTTGCCTCCGTGTCCTCTGTGCCTCTGTGGCAAATATCTTTTATAATATCTCATACTTCCCCAATCCAAACGACGTCCCTTTCCCTGCATGCACATACTCTCCCAGTTTCAGAAGGGGCATGAATTCAACCAAATCGCCTTCGTATGAGACCGTACCGGTGACACCGCCCAGTGACATCCATTCTTCCTGCCTTGTGGAATAGCGTTTCCAGTCAAACCAATGCATTTCTGATGTTGTCTGTTTTACTGCCTTAGCCTTTTCGATTAAGCCTTTAAAATCTATTTCTACCTTTTCGTTACAATGAAAATAGGATAAAGAAGAGATACGACGCAAGAGATTTCTGATGAGGACGTGGAACTCAATCTTGTCGGTTATATGACCATCGAAACGGAGTCGTAAAGGAGTTCGTAGCGAAATGGTTATTGTGTTATTATGGTTATTTCCCTGAGGAGTGTCTCTTACACCCCCCTTTGTCCCCCCTTGATAGGGGGGATTATGTGGATGTCCTTCTTGATAGGGGGAATTGAATTGGTGGCTGCCTTGATCGTGTGGGTTGAATTGATGTCCTCCTTGGTAGCGGGAATGAAATTGTTGTCCCTCCTGACAGGGGGATTCGAGTTGGTGCTCCCCTTGATTATGGAAATTTGGCTGTGGTGTTCTTTCGATATGTGTTTCGAATGAACTTATGCCCATTTGACTGGCTTGTATGACGGGATAATTGCTGGTGAGAGTTTGCGTTTTATTATCGTAAATTTGTATAGCTTCATTTCCCAAACCAATTCCCTCAGCCTGCAACAGATCATATTTACCGCGCCTCTGCCCAATTCCCTGTTTTCCTAATTCAGTAAAGGTGTAGATGAAATAAGGGATGTAGTCTATAGCATTACCAATAAGGATTACATGAAAGGAAAACTCTTCGCCGGGTTCAAAGGACTGTTTTTCGGTAATTGGTGGTTCGATGACAAAAGGGTGTGGCGCTTTGGGATAGAGCCGGAGCATTTCGGTGTCTTCCGGCGGCGGTGTCTCAAAGATATACGAATAGATACATTTCTGTTTCAGCAGGCATTCGTCACATGGTTTGCCTTTTATCACACAGACAACCCGTTTGAAGGCGTATCCAAAACCGCCGCGGAAGGCAGAGCCTTTATAGGCGGGAAAGCGTATGTGCTCTGTGGCGCAGACGGTGAATCTGAATTTTGCCAGCCGGAATGTTTCGAGCATAGAAAACCTGTTAGATGTTGGTTTACTGCAATCGAAAGGAATTTCTTAGAGAACAACCGCCGTAATGGTATGTAAATCAAGGGAGAAGATCAATAGGAAAATAGCTAGCTTGTGTTTGAACGCATGTATGCCAAAACGATAGCAAAGGCTTCGCCCCTGCATCGCTCGGTAAACATCACCAATATCTGATATTTTGAAACAATTTAGTTTTTTGAAAAATCTCGGGAGAAATTTGTGTTTTGCTGGCGGTATCAGGGCAAATATACAGGTAGGGGAAGATTCAAAACATGTCTCTGCAATTTTAAAATCCTGAAAGGATGTTATGATTATAGCCAATTGATGCATTTTTGCCTGTTAACCCCGCAGGGGTGACATTGGTTATTTACACCGGTGTAATGGTATTTTTATTTCACCCCTTCAGGGTTGTGTATTTTATCTGCCCAAGGGCCTATAATCATTTCAGCCCTTCGGGCTTTTTTACCGCAACCTTGTCGTGAGCCTTGCCAAACGAGCGGATTTTGTTTTTATTGCGTGTGAATACCTGCCAGTACGCACCTATAGAGACAGGCGTTCTTCAAAAAACTAAATTGTTACGATATTTTCGAAAATCTAAAGTGTTACAAGTTATCCTTTGCGCACTTTTTGTCTCTGCCGGTGAGCTGTTACAAAAACATTGACACTGTAATTTTAACTGTGATATAATCCAAACTCAATTTTATACATTTTTTGTTGACGATTACCCCTTTTTATGAAATGTTTACCCTTATGAAGATTCTTCGCATAGTGTCTCATTTTTCCTGGATTCTTTCTGCAGGTATGATTTTTAGCCAGACAAACATTGGTGCAGCACCGGATACCGCTAAATCCTCAAAGAGCGAGCCGCAGGTTATTACGGATACAAACATTGTGGCTGTGGTAAATGGTCAAAAGATTGCCAAACAAGAGCTTTATAACTTATTAATTGATACTTATGGAGATGACGCATTAGATGTGCTTATCCGCAGAACATTGATATGTCAGGCGGCAGAAAAAGAGGGTATCAAGGTCACAGACAAGGAATTGGAGAAGAAATTAAAAACCCTTATCGACAATGAAATTAATGGTTTGTTACGCACGTATCAGATAAAAGACCGGGCAGATCTCGAAAAAGAATTAGTCAAGGCCGGCACCAGCCTCGCGAACTTAGAAGACAAAATGTCAAAAAGGATGAAAAGGCAGGCAGAGGTTGAACTTCTCGCTGAGCGGCTTATGGAAAAGACCATTACTATCACAGACGAAGATTTGAAAAAGGCATACGATCTGCAGTACGGTGAAAAGATTGAAGCTAGTCAGATCGTATTCAGAACCCGCCGTGAGGCTGAAGATACGCTCAAAAAGTTGCAAGCAGGCGCCGATTTTGCTACCCTTGCAAAAAATGAATCTGCCGACCGTGTCTCTGCCGCCAGAGGGGGGAAGATGCAACCTTTCAGTCCAAAGGACAGTATGGGTGCAGAAGTAGCGCATTTAAAGGTCGGGGAGCTCAGCGACATTATTAAAACAGACTATGGTTATCATATCATTAAAATTACTGACAGAAAACCGCCGAGTAATAAGGGCTTCAAGTCTGTCAGAGGAGAACTGGAAAAGATCGTCAGAAATCAACAGTACAAAGAGAGAATGGGCCCTTGGCTGATTAGCCTGGTAGAAAGCGCATCGATTGTTAAGAATTTGGGAAAAGATTAAATTTCCAAACGTTTGTTTCCCTGCAAGAACCTGATAATCCCAAAGGCTCTTTTACAAGATATATCGTTTGATCCTTATAGAATAGAAAAGATACCATGCCTGAAGATTTTGTTATTAATGTCGCTCAAAGGGTAAAACAATTACCGCCGTACCTGTTTGGGCGATTAAATGCATTAAAGTATGAAAAACGAAGAAATAATATTGATGTGATTGACCTTGGTATGGGGAATCCGAATGACCCGACACCCCAGCCGGTTATCCAAAAGTTGTGTGAGGCCGTACAGGATCCGAGGAACCACAGATACACAGTTTCGGCCAACGGTATCTTTAACCTCAGGCGTGAGGTTGCTAAATATTATGAAAAGCAATTTGCGGTGGCCCTTGATCCCGAAGAAGTGGTTTGCACCATTGGTTCGAAGGAAGGGATATCTCATCTCTGTTTAGGGTTGCTGGAAACAGGGGATACCGTTGTAGTTCCCAATCCCGCCTTTCCCATTCACATCCATGCAGTAAATCTTGCCGGCGGTACGGTAGTGAGTGTGCCGCTTACAGACGATGAGAAGTTTTTGCCAAATCTTATTAATGTAACCAAAAATCTGAATCCCCTGCCCAAGATTATCATTTTGAATTTTCCGCACAATCCTACCGCCATTACGGTTGAAATGAGTTTCTTTGAGGAGATTGTACCGTTTGCCAGGAAGCATAATATTATTATCGTCCATGATTTCGCCTACTGTGGAATTGCGTTTGATGGGTACAAGCCGCCCAGCTTTTTACAGATAAAAGGCGCTAAAGAAGTGGGGGTGGAGTTTAATACCATGTCCAAATCTTTTAACATGGCCGGATGGAGGCTGGGTTTTTGCGTTGGAAACAAAGAGATTGTAGGCACCCTGGCGAAGGTAAAGGGATATTATGATTACGGTATTTTTCAGCCCGTGCAGATAGCCTCAATCATTGCACTCCGGGAATGTGATAAATATACCAGGGAACAAGCCCAGATTTATCAGAGCAGGAGGGATGTGCTGTGTGACGGCCTGAACCGCATCGGTTGGAATATCAAAAAACCAAAGGCGTCGATGTTTGTGTGGGCGCCCATTCCAGAAAAATGGAGATCGATGGGATCGGTGGATTTTGCTTATAAACTCATGAATGATGCCGAGGTGTCTGTTGCCCCGGGAGCAGCCTTTGGAGAACATGGTGAGGGGTATTTGAGGCTGGCAATTGTAGAAAACGAACTGCGTCTCAAACAAGCTGTACGTCAGATTGATCGTGCCCTGAGAGATAAGCCCTGATCCTATGATGACACGTGTTAAAGCACAATTAAAAACTTTTCTCGGTGGCATTCATCCGGCAGAGGACGGAAAAATCCTTACCCTAGACAAGCAAAAGACCGCTACGCCACTTCCCAGGACGGTGTATTTGCTTATGAGCCAGCACATTGGCGCTCCGGCCAAGCCGACGGTCAAAAAAGGAGATGTTGTCAAAAAAGGACAATTGGTTGGCGATGCGCAAGGTTTTATTTCTGCCAATGTGCATGCTTCTGTTTCAGGCAAAGTTATCGACGTTGCGCCATGGCCACATCCTGTCACAGGCATAAAGTGTCCCGCTGTTATTATTGAGAATTCAGGGGAAGATGTATGGCTGGAAGACCTGAATGTGGCTTCGGATGCCGATCATCTCTCTCCCGAAGAGATCAGGCATTGTATCCAATCTGCCGGTATTGTGGGACTGGGAGGCGCTACCTTCCCCACGCATGTAAAACTCACTCCGCCAAAAGATAAAATCATTGACACGGTGGTCATGAACGGTGCAGAATGTGAACCATATCTTACCTGTGATTACCGGCTTATGCTCGATAAACCCCATGAGATAATACAGGGTTTGAAGCTGATGATGAG
>CAZBCT010000135.1:0-7910 GCA_964490485.1 uncultured Candidatus Brocadia sp.
CGCCCCTACACGGCGTGGTAAACATCGCTATTATTGGAATTTTTCAAAAAACTAACCTATTACGGAGAAAGATAATGGATCAAAATACTGGAAAAGGATACACAGAATATCAGAAAAAGGTTATCAGGAATTTTTACGAAAATAAAGACCTTCGGCTTATACAAAAACTGGGGGAATTAGTCTCAGATATGTATCTGGAAACAAGTGAGAAAAAAAAGGAATCCGGATGGAATAAGATAAGGAAGATGCTGAATGATTTGAAGGTACATCCGAATGAGATAGAATTCCTGATGAAGGATAAAAATCTTGCCGTGATTTCAAAGAAATTGGCAGAGATGTTTTGATATTTTCACACGAATTCAAAAGCTTTAAACCTCTTGGTTTTCCAGGTATGCTTCATTTTCCGCCACAATTGATACCATCGATAGGTTGCGTAAGGTAAAATTAACGCTACATTAATTATTGTTACCATCCTATCTTTCTCATCTCTTTTACAATACGGAAAAGAAGACAAGGATGCTTTCCGACTAAGATAGCGTGTTAAATAGCGTATTATAATAACCCGTGTTGTACTATCTGTCAACTTATCAAGCACCCCTTCAGGCACTTCGCACCCTAGCGCCATTTTCGCAACCAGAAGCGCTGTATAAACAATACTGTTACAATGATACTCCCTTGAGTTCCGCACGAGTTCATCCCATTTGAGATCATGATATTTGTTAACAATTTCCGCGATATCGCAAAGAGCTTTAAGTCTAAAAAACCTCTTTCTGCAACTATTGATACATACAGACATAAGCATATCTTCCGGAGACATCACAAATACATCGTATCCCCTATATTCAATTTTATTTGCATTGGCCCATATCCTTTGGAAATTTATAGGCAAAACTCCGCTCATATCAACGTCATGATGCTCAAAATATCCGCATTCGATGGTAAAATGTCGTTGTAATGCAGACAACGCTTCTCTGTCTTCAGCAGTCAGGTCTTCCCTTTTTAGCTTTACAATTAAATCGATATCGTCGGAAATCATGTACCAGGGTTGATCATACACCAGAATATCCAACGCTGCACCTTTTATCAACATTACGTCAATCGATTTCTTCTTAAAGAAAGACAATATTTCCACTATCTTTTCTGCCCTGCGATCCTTCCTTACAATATTGGTTGCAACGCAGAGTTTAAATTTTTCTATAACGTCATGAGGAATCCCAAGATTCACGGGAATACATTTCAGTAAATTAGTATAAACCAATGCGGCAACCCCATGCTGTCTTGCTGTTAAATAGACAACATCCCAGAGAATCTTTTCTTTACTGCACAAATCGAGTACGATTTTCTGATGTACATAGAGAAAATTTTGCCGGGTGCACGCAAAAAGAAGCTTATCTTCCGGTCTCATCGTTTTGTGTTATCCTCCTTATTGTTCCTACTGAGAAAATAAATCATTTTTCCACCAACAAAAAGGTACAAAGACAACTTTGCGAACAATCACGAAAAAAAACCGCATACCTCGCCGCATAAAAGTAGTGAGTTGATTGGGTTGGCGCTCTGAGAGTTTTTGATCACGATTACGGATCAAAAGATGCACTTTCGCTAAGGCTAGAGAGCTAACGGCAATAAGCCATCCTAATATTCGCCACGCGGCAGTATCAAGCGTCATTTTTCTGTTTCCTCTCTTGATGCTGATCACACACCCTATAAACTCATTATTGCCAAAGGGAGGATCGAATTGGGGGTTATTGTCCCCCTTGGTAATGAATGTGGTTCCGTTATTGTCTTCATAAATATTCAATACTCGATGGGCGAAAAGTGTGCCATTACACCGAAAAACAACCACACCGCCACGTCTGATACCAACACTACCGTGCGTTACCAATACCTGGTCACCATCCCGGATAAGGGGAAACATGCTTCGGCCAGTAATCGGAATGAGGTGTTGCTCCGCCGTCTTACCCCATACACCAAGCACTGCCTCTATAATGGACTCCTTCATGTGATGTCGATCAGGATCAGATATACTCAAGTTGTTCATAAAAGGTGAATTTTAAATTGATAACAGGGTGACACGGACAAACTCCGTTTGTCCGTGTTGGCCTTGAACGACGTTGTTTACGAAGTATTCATTTTAACATTTGGATAGACAATACAAGGAGTGCCACGCGAGTACAAGACATTAGCCAGTATTGTAAAAACATGGACAAGCATAGCTTGTCCATGCCACCCCGTTAGATTATGGCGACTCTGTATCAAGTTTATAAATCACAAATTGCGAGCCTCCTGAGAATATATACATCGGTTCAACTGCCAAATTTTCTTATGGTAAACGATGATACAGATCGGTCAGTTCCACTACTTTTCCCAGCATTATTAAACCCTGTCACCTCTATGCGGCAATTTCTCCTGGTTATTTTAAATTTAGGTATCTTCCAGTCATAACTTGCACCTTCTACATTCTTTGAGTTCTTTGCTAAATATTTCCATGAACGTCCACCGTCTAAAGAGTACCGAAGGTTGAATTTTTTCATACCCTGGGGCGCTGTCCATTGTATGGTAAAAGTCTTCCCGGAGGCTATGGATTCTCCACCATTAGGAGCAAGCAATGTTAACGAAGAACCTAATTGTGTAACCGGATCACAAAAGAGTACAAAGGTTTCAACCAACTCACCCCAGAAAGGGTCCTTACTATAGGTAGCAATTTTGGCGGCAGTAGTAGCAGCGCCAAGACCAGATTGTTTATTCTGAAAAATGGCCTTATAGAATTCAGACATCAATAACTGGTGGCCGGAGGTGTAGCTCAGGGCAGTGGGCGCCCAGACAGCCACAGCGCCTTTGCCTTGAAGCCGCTGAAACTGTTCGGCAATAGAAACCTGAGGTTTCGTACCGGTAAAGAATCCATTCAGACAATCCGCTATGGTGACCACAGGAAACTTGTTGGTATTATTTAACGATTGAATATCAGAAAGACTAAAGATTGAATCACCGCCATTCCACAGTCCCCATCTATCTACTGACCCATGCCCGGTATAGTTAACCAGAAGGCTTCCGGCATTGATATGCTTTATAAGGTCTTTTGTGGGATCCCTGTCAGATGTGTATTTGCTTACGTAAACCTTGTTGGCAGTGTAATCGTCCGGCAAGAGGCCGGCAAGCTGATTTGACATCTTTTCAAATGAAGATTCGTCATCGTCCGCCACAAATAGCGCTTTTTTATCCCAGGTGTTTTTTGGTGGGTATTGTTCATAGTAGATAATCTTATCTACTATGGCATCCGCTTGTGATTTTGTCTCCACGCTGAGTCGACCGATAAACATATCGGGCAGGATGTCATTGCCACTAAGAAGGACAAACCAGTTGTCTGATGGTGTCTCTCCCAATATATCTGTTTCAATGAGCTGGGTTGGCACATAGTTCTTCGTACCCGTTTTGAAGTTGTCTTTATAATCCTGGCAAGCGTCACCAACTAATAAAACATACGTTGGCGCCGGTGCAACCCAATTGTTGTAGGCGTAAGACAGAAAATCCCTGATGGCCTGTGGATTAAATATGCCATAGTTAAACTCATCGTAAATGTCTGTAATCTTAACCGGGGCTGCTACTCTCAAACCGGAATTGCGCCGATACTGAGCAAGCTTTTGAGCGCTGGCATAAAAATCCTCATGGGTAATGATAATAAGGTCTGCCGCTCTCTTGGTTGATTTCCAGTATGATTTTTGATCAACTTCAATACTGACAGGCGTTTTCCGCCGACCCGTTATCTGAGCCAGATACCGCGTTCCACTCTGAGCAGTATCCTCAAACTGCAGTTTATAGGTTCCCCCTTCATCTAAAATACTCGTGTTGGTAATAAGCGCTACGCTGGCAGGATCAGTCACATCAAAAACCTCTATATCATCGCTGCCAAAGTCAGCGACCTCAAATTGGAAAGTGCCATCATTTGGCGCGCCAAAGTGCAATTCGTTATTTTCTGCTGCATACGCACCAAAATAACTAATCTCTATCCAGTTTACAAAAACCTGATCTACGGGAGCCCCCGTGTCCCCAACTGATTCCACACGAACGGTATTAGCCCCCTCGTTCAGGAAGGAATGGGACACAGACACTTCATGATCAAAGATGTTCATACCATTCCACCATTGATTGTCTACCTCCACGTTATTGAGATATATCTTTGTATGGTGGTCTGGGTTAATATTGACATCCGTACGCCCCTTCAATCTGACACGCACCGTCGCTGTGCCGGCCGTCGCTGAAAGGTTATTGAGCGTCAGGGAATAGTTCTTTGCTTTAGGCGCGGTCAATTTGTCGTCCCAAAACCAGTGATCTTGTCCCACACCATTGGGAATGGTTTGCCAATAATAGGTGTCCTTCTCGGCATGCAGTGTAGCTGGAAATTGATCCGCGACAGGAGCGCTGCCCGTGAGTGTTCCATCGATTGTTTGCATGCGCTGGCCGGTACCTCCACCCGCTGTCAGCCAATAAACATTTTTAGAAGTATAGATATCGTTTATGGCAGTGCCATAAAAGAGGATGTAATCCGTGATGTTGAACACACCGTCATCCTCACCATGCACATAAATGGAAATTTCGGCGCCTCGATTGCTGAGCTTGATCGTGCGGGGATCCAAGGCATTCAGATTTAATCCTGCAGTAGCAAGGTTACTGTAGGTGAGTTTATATATGCCGTCTTCCGTTACACCGATCTTGAGTGTCGTAGCAATAGTGGCAGCGCTGCTGGTTTCTGCAGTAGTTTCACTCTCCGGTTCACTGCGCGGCAGCCTCTCTCCTGCAACCGAAGGCCTCTTTAATGAACCGTAGTTCAAAATAGTGTCTTTCAACAGATTTTCGTAAGCATGACTGCGCCCCTCGCTCTTTGCAGAACTGGGCTCCTCGCTCTTTAAAATCCCGGCTGCAGCAGAGCCACTCCAGGTGATCCTGGCAAGGATGCGCCGATAAAAACGAACTTCACCCGTAACGGGGTTGTATTGCACGGGATAGCATTGTACCTGCGCTACCGGTTGGTCGCGCATATATCCGGTAGAACCCAACTCAACTATTGAGTCAGGGTAAAAGGCGTTTGTGTTGTAGATCTGGTAATTAAGGGCAAAGGTCTGCCTAATACCACCCGCCGGTATGTCATCCCAATTATCTCCCGACACTTGTAAGCCTGGCGCTGGACAAAGATGATATCCGCTTCGTGTTTCATAAGCAGCATCCAGGATTTCCACTGAAACGCCATCACTGGAGGGTATGCCAACCAACGAGCCACACATGGGAACCTGAGGTTCACCAGGGATAGCTCTCTGCTGCATGTCAGGGATGATTATTTTTTGATACGTCTGTCCTTCCTGTTCTATCAATTCAGTCCGAAATTCATCTGTTTTCAATTCAAACACAAGAGACTGCTCGTCTGAATTCAGGACTTTCAAATGATTTTCTGATTGGGACTGGGCCATGAGCAGAGACGAGGAACTGCTTCCAAAAATCAAAAATAAAATGATACAGATGCCCGAAATAGTATTGATTGGCAAAAACCCCTTTTTACTAAAAATCTCAGCCATAATTAACGTCCTCCTCTTTACACCCGTTTGATCTTATTACAAAACTAGTAACAATTTAGTTTTTTGAAAAAGTAGGGGCGAAGCATTTGCCAGTTTGGGTATGAATGCATGTATGCCAATTATAGCAAATGCTTCGCCCCTACACTGTGCGGCAAACATCGCCATTATTGGAATTTTTCAAAAAACTAAATTGTTACCAAAACTACAGAATTCGTTTTCATAATTTCAACCATTTTTGCACCTTCCAATGCTTCTTTACGCGCCGACAGCGCTACACACCAAATCAGCCATCTCATGGAGGGGGCCCACAGAGAGGTGATAACAATTTGCCTGACCCACAATGGCAGACAATTCCATAAAGAGTCGTGCAGAACTGCCACCGAATTCAGTACGCACGAGTTCTGACATGTATCCTCCCTGAAATCCGTTCAACAGCTCCATTGAGGCCTGACTCCGCGGTATGGATTTGAGCGCGGCAGGTGTTTTAAATGTCGGATGATCCTTTTCCCCCTTGGTGACGTCCAACACTAATATCTGATGCTCCCTGCACAATGTCTCTATCTGAGAAAGAACAAAATTTGCCCGGGTTGCACGGAATCTGAGCGTTGGGAGATTACCATCAGCATCCACCCGGAGATCGCGTACATCCTCATTCTGCCGAACAGCATCGAGAAAAAATTCGTCCTGTCGATCAACCAAAACACACACCTCCTGTACTGAATTGTCTTGCGTCACCCCTCGTGTCTCCGCAGGGTCCTGCAAGATAATAATATGGCTCGCCGGCACTGCCTCTCCCAGGCTGCCAGGTTTTATTTCCTCAATATCCAGGAGATACTTTCCCAACCATGTTGGTGCCCCTGCAGCTACTTCTGAAAAGCCAGTCAGTTCCAGGGTGCCTCTGCGGACCCTGAGACTTCTGGGGAATGGATGCACCTTCCGATCTGCCCGCCCCAGGGCTGCCATTTCATCGGAAAGGAACCTGAACCCTCGACGCACCAGCTCTAAAACCAGGGTAGTCTTGCCATGCCTGGCATCAGCGGCCAGAATTACACCCTGACCGTTGTGGGAAACCACTCCTGCATGAATCAGCAAATGGCTGCGCATCCTGGTTATCATTCCGATAAGGATGCTCTCATAAGCATACCCTTCCAACAAACCAGGGTCACTCAACGACCGGACTTCCCCATCGAGAATCATGATAGACTTGCCCTGGTGGTTATCAGGGTTGGTCTTCAAAAAGAACTCGACCGGAGGCTGAGTTGCCAACGAAGACCCATCCCCTCTGAATCTGTGATACATCTGTGCAAAGAGGTTGATAAAATCGTAGGAATCCGACTTAATAATGGCATTCAGGTCAAAAAACCGCAAATTTAATTCGTGGGTGCTCAATTTTTTATCAGTACCTCCCTGGCGCAACAAAGCCAAGACGCTAAGTTCATGTATAGGAATTTCAAACCGGTTTTTCCCCTCTAAAAAGAGGGGATAAAGGGGTGTGTAAGTTTTCCTTAACACACCCCCAGCCCCTCTTTCTAGAGGGGAGCTTAAAGTCGTAGCCGAAGGCTGCTTAATTAAATATTAAGGAATTTCAAGGTTTCTGCTACTGCCTTACACACCCCCAACCCCCTCTCAAGCTTACTGTTGGACAATTTTTTGCTGGACAGGTTTAAGATAGGAGATGCCTTATTATTCAAGGGTTTTGGCGTATACTTCACAAAAAACGTCTTGTTAAAAACATTGTATTAATTTGGTCTTTTAAAAAACTTATCAATTATGAGCTCCGTCAGGAGCAACCTGTTTGTAGCAAGATAGGATGCCATAACAGATATAAGCTCCGTTAGGAGCGACCTGTTTGCATATCAAGCATACACAGGTCGCTCCTCTGGAGCTAATCGTATTTTAACAATTCATTGCTACAAACAGTACGCCCTTAACGGGGCTTAATTTTTCGAAACACTAAATTGGTATAAAATATTTATTTTGTCCAGCCAAATTTTGTCCAACAGTAAGCTAAAAAGAGGGGATAAAGGGGTGTGTAAGTTTTCCTTAACACACCCCCAGCCCCTCTTTCTAGAGGGGAGCTTAAAGTCGCAGCCGAAGGCTGCTTAATTAACCTCTATCCGTGGGACAAGCGTCCCCGCTTGTCATTATGATGTCAACCGGGGACGGTTGGCTTGCCTCAGAAATGTAGTGATGTGTATAAAACTTACACGTAACAGTTTAGCTTTTTGAAAAAGGTAGCTCCGATCCCTTGTGGTCAGCCTGCCAGCAGACAGGCTCGTGTGGGGGGCTATCCACCATAAGCGCTAACTTGTATTATTGACAAATTTTAATCATCATGGTATTTTT
>CAZBCT010000136.1:0-7829 GCA_964490485.1 uncultured Candidatus Brocadia sp.
AGCATTTGCTATAATTGGCATACATGCATTCATACCCAAACTGGCAAATGCTTCGTCTCTACTTTTTCAAAAAACTAAATTGTTACATTCCTCTCTATAAATGTAGGGACAAAGCATGTGCGGATATTATTTGAAATACCATCTTAATTTCTGGACAGCATATACCTCCTCCCACCTGAGTTTTTACCAGATATTATGGTTCTTTAGGAGAACACCACTGGGATACCTTATCTTTAAGCCGTGATATCATTTTGCGGTTAACTTTATGCCTGAAGCGCGGACAAAAGAAAGCAACTAAGAAACCCATAATGAGAATAATCCCCATAACCTTAAAGGACAGGGCATTTTTTATCTGGCATACATCGCACTGCAAAATATCCAAAATCAACCCCAGGATAAGAACAGGAAAGCCCAGAGACGTAATCATTGCCAGCCGGCTATTGGTTTCTGCCTCTATTTTGTTTTCCACATATCCGGCCAATTCTGAAATCTCTCTTTGCAGTTCATCGTAGAGTTTTTCCAGTTTCAGCAAACCCATCCATTGATCATAGATTTCTATGCCTTGCTCCTGAGGGGTGACTTCAATGAACCAGTATTTATTCACGAATTTTATAAATTCACCATGCAATCTGTCGGAGTCATCTTTGAGTTTTTTTGAACATCGTCCGGTTTCAAAATCACCCGTCAAATCGTCAACATCCTCTGCAAACTTCAGGAGCATCGCCCGCTGAAAGAGGACAATCAATGCCATCTGGTAATACATGGATTTCATGTGCTGCTTCAAATATGACGGGGCATTCGTGGAGCAGAGTAACACGAAACTATACCGGCTCATGCCAAACAATGACCCGAACTTTGCCCATCGGGCGTAGGTGTGTCTTCGTATTAAATCGTATTTCATCGCATCGTTTTCAATATTTGCATAATTCCCGTCAACAAAGATAAAACGGTACCAATCATCGGATGTCTCATACACATATCCATCACAGCATCTATCCGGCAGCTCTTTCGATTTCGCATTATCCGAGTAATAAGAAACGATAAACATGCGGTCGTCAATGAAGGGGGTGTAATAGATCTTGCCATTGGCCTTTGACATGTTGTATGTATGTTTTAATACAAAGGGGGTAAGGAGTTCTTTGATGATATTGCTTAAAAAGACAATATCTTTATCCTTCGCTTCCTTAAGATCGATGGGTTTAAAATCCTCACTTATGAAATCTTTAGGGTCATTGCCTTTGTATAAGGATATTTTCACCGGCAGTATTTTGGATTCCAATTTGGGAGAACAGGTATTTTTTTCTCCCAGATACGGCGGATAGACCCTTCGTGCAATATCGTTATATCGGAGAAATGTCTGAAAACCGGTCTTACTATCGTCATGCTGTTTTTCTGTGGTTATGGTCAGCAGCCCAATCTGATTATCAAAGAGGTGGATATCGATTTCCTTGACCCGTGTTTCCATTGTTTGTTGCATGTTATTCGAATCATAATATTCCAGCTTTAAGGTATGGAAATCCGTTCGTTTCAGGAATTCCATCCCAACGTTCCCTTCTTTATTGAATATTGCCCGCTGAACATAGGGGTGAAAGTAGGAGAATTCGTTGTAGTTCTTAATAGAATCAAGGGCATAATGTTCTATTGCCCAGCCTTTTTTGCTATCGGTATTGCCGTTGCTCAATAGGGAAGCAATCTTATCAGGTTCTAAATCTTTTTTGTCTTCCCTTTCATACTTAAAGGGAAATATAAATATAGTAAAAAAGTCGTTATTATTCATAGTATCCTCCTCTCTACCTTCAGCGGCAGCGATCTCTTCTCTGTCCCCCGCTGGCGGGGGAACAAGGGGGTGGACCGCTTTGCCTTCTGAACAAACAATATAATCCTTTCTCTTACTCTCTCAATAAGCAGGGGCGAAGCATTTGCTAAAATTGTAATGTATGCATTCATACCCAAGCTGGCAAATGCTTCGCCCCTACACTGCGCGGCAAACATCGCCATTATTGGAATTTTTCAAAAAGCTAAAGTGTTACAATATTTCTTCATCGGTAAACCGCAACATCTTAAATCCTGTCCCAATCGAATATTTTCCCTTATTTCTTTACGCAATCTGTTTGAAAAGGTTGAAGCTTTTTGTTGTATGCATACTTGTCTGTTTTGTCGGCTTTCAATTCCTCCCCCCCTACCCCCTCCAGAGGGGACAAGGCGGAGCCGCCGCAGACAAGGAAATAATTTCCCTGATGGTTTCATCTGAAATATCCGTAAAATACACTGGTTTTAGCCCCTACACCGAATTCAGACAGAGCGTATTTTAAAATATTTTCTGCCTTTTTCAAAAGAGGCGATTCCTTATCCCTGAGATTTTTCCTGTAAGCCAGACGAAAACAGTATTTTGTTCCTGCTGGAACGGTCAAAAAATGGAGCGGAAGCGGTGAATACCAATCGGCAGGAGGATTTTTTGCCGGCTCTGAATAATATTCAGAATAATGGGGTGTCATTACATCTAATTCCAGAAATGGCTTGTTGTCCAACAAACAGGGGTAGGCGGAGAAGAACACAATCTCCCCTGCCTGGGCATCTCCTTCATCAGCCCCAAAAATCTCTTTAATACATTCATGGTTTCCTATTTCAGCGGCATATCTTGCCGCTCCCTTCAAAGAACTTCCCGGAATGACCGGCAGCCCGCTCGTCCAGTCAAACATGAAGCCTATCTCAGTCGGGTGTTCGTATCCCATGCCAAAGACGAGACGGGAGGCTGTGGTCATGGTAAAGGACAAACCAATCCCTTCCATGAGATTCTTTCTCATGTCAAAGGCTTCTCGGTATGCTTTGTTCTTTGATAAATTAATAAAGGATTTAAAGAAATCTGTTTTATCCTTTTTTATCTTTGTAAAATTTGCCTCATAAACATCTGCCCATTTATAGTATTTAAGGGATAGATTCGGGATTGTTACCTTGAGGGTATTGTCTCTTATATCTTTAGGAAGTGGAGGTGCCATCGCCTCTCTCCTTATTAGTTTTTATATAAAATGCCAGTGCAAACATCTTCATCCACCCCGCGTATTCAATGGCTTCATTTTGCCATTGAGAATACTTAGGTACCTCCATATTCAAAACTCTATCCATCAGATCCTCTTCTTTAAAGAGTTTTTTGAAAACATCAACAATATCTCCGTAATCACCTTTCTTACTCTGTAAATAGGCAATGGTCTGTCCAAATCCATTCTGCATAATCATAGATGGCAAACCCTTAAGGAAATTGACCTTTTTTTCATCCAATTGCGTTTTTATTTCTTGCATTAACGATAGAACCTTTTTGCCTCGTTTTACTGATTCGGGCTGTAACCTTCTTCCGCCGTCTATCCCTGTCATATCATCCATTTTGCCCTCCTGTGGTGTTCAGCGTTGGTGCAATATTATTGCTCATCTTCACAAAACCATAGCCAATGGTCTCATTACCGCCGACCTGCAAAATCTGTCCGGCAATTCCGTTGTTTAATGTCGACATTACAGCATTACTTTCCCGGTAAGCAGGCTTCATGATCGTGTAAAAGACCGCATCCGCAGGCACAACCTCTTCATACCACAGGTTATTGCTCTTTTTGGTATTGTTGTCTAAGACATTTCTGGCGATTATCTGTGTGGCAGTAGTAACAAGGGTTTTAAAGATATCATCTGATACGATAATGAGCCTTTGCTTTAAAATCTCTTCAGGAAAAAAATGCGAAACAGTAAGGTGTTTGAGAAATTCAAACAAGGCAGATGAAGACACGGGGACATTGGAAACAGAAACCGGAAAGTCTTCAAGGATTACCTTATCCGTATAAGCAGGGGTGCGGAATGCCGTACTGCCAACGGCTTCTACTTCTTTGGATATGCCAATAAACTGCAAATCGCGCCTGATTCTCTCGATGACAAACGGACAGGTGATCCATTTAAAAACCCCTTCAGATGAGCGGACGGGAAACAGCAGTATTTTGGCGTCGGTGAATACCACCTTGCCTGACACGCTGTCTCTTTGATCATTACCCTCAGTGCCGAAAATGGCGTTTATATTAGCAGTTTCAGATCGTTTGCTGCACTCAAAAAAGCATCTCAGGCTCCCCTTCATTGCCGAAGAAAATACAGCAGGGTATTCAGTATGCTTCTCCCTCTGCACCGGCAGATCTATGGCCCCCGCCATGTCCCCTGCTCCAGCATGAAGCGGCGTGAGTGTATACATGGTAAATAAACTACCGTTGTCAGACATGGTTTTCCTCCCTTACAATTTATAACCATTTCCAAGCATGATATGGTTGAATCCCATTTTAGCATATGGGGTATTTTTTTCTATCTTTCCATTGTCATAATTATCTACAAATGTCTTTATCGTGGATTCAGTCGCTTCGCCAGAAATCCTGAACATATAAACCGCCCCTGCCGGAACCGCATGTTTCATAGGTTTCAGAGAAATTCCCTGCTGTGTGGTTGTCTTCGTATTTTTTTCAAAGCTGTAACCGCTTACCTTAAGAGGAGGCTGAGTAAATGCAAAGAGCAGTTCCAGATTCAAACCGTCCACCTCAAAAATATTCTTCTCCGCCTCGATCTGTTTGAAAGGCATCCAGCCACACTCAAAGATACCGTGCTGGAGCAGGATGAGCCG
The DNA here is from genome assembly GCA_964490485.1 of uncultured Candidatus Brocadia sp. Classification (GTDB taxonomy): domain Bacteria; phylum Planctomycetota; class Brocadiia; order Brocadiales; family Brocadiaceae; genus Brocadia. The sequence continues at coordinate 4,640 of CAZBCT010000136.1, forward strand.
GAAGGTTTTTGTGTTCATAATCTTTGCAACAAGCGCATCTCTTGATTGTTTAAGTTTCTGTTCAATCACACGATCAACGGCAATGCCGCTTACCTGCACAAGATGCGATTCACTGCCAAACTTCAGTGCGCCGTTTGCAAGAGATTTGTCAAGAGAACAATAAAACCCTACATGATCCCTCAATCTGTTGTAAGGGGTGGTGCAGAATTTGGTTTCTTCCACAACTCTGTTGTTGGCCCTGAGCTCTGTTGTATCAAGGGCAATGCCGACACGGTCTTCCGTTGTAAATAGTTCGTTTCCGGTTATTTTTATCTCTTCCAGAGAGAGCCGGTAATCACCAATTTCCGACAAGGAAATAAATTCCGGAGGATAAAGAGTGTCGAGTTTCCCGTCAGGAATATGTGGACAACAGAGGTCAAATCCATGATCACTTTTCAACGGATTTATCTTGGTCGGAAAGACGGAATGACAGATGTCACAATCTTTGGCCTTTCGGAAAAGGTCTGCGGGTGTCTTGAAATATATCTCCTGAGTAATAGTATCCATCAGGTATGGACCGGTAATATCCACACCCATAATTTCATCATTGCCAATCAGTCCTTTAGCTCTTTCGGCATCTTTCAGGCTGCCGTTATGGTCAATCAGATTGTCATCTGCCAGGAGTTTGTTCCTCACGAAACCCTGAAAGGTTGAAGGATACGGCGGGAACACCCCTTCGGTGCGCCATTCTCCGAAATGAAAGGACTTGTTTCCTCTGAAAAACAGGACATCATACGGTTTAATCACATAATCAGGCATTATCTATCTCCCGACATAAATCTTGCAAATAACAGCGCATCAATCATGGTTTCCGTATCTTCAAAACTTGCCAGCAGTCTTACTATCTCTTTTATGTCTGGTTTTTCCTTTCCTGGATTCCTGGTACCGGCGATGATGGTGTAAAGATAGTTTTCCCGCAAAGCGGCATCCGTTATAAACGCAAAAAGTTCTTTGTTTTCTGCAATACGGTACGGGGTTGTCCGCGAGATTTCTGATTGCATAAGACATTCTTTTAGTTTTTTCAGATTACTAAGAGATTTATTTGAAAAGGTGAATTGAAGCGCTTCCGTATGCCCTTTGATTAAAGAAATGGCCGTTGCGTCCTTGCCCTTACGTTTCTTGGCGTGGTCTTTGAGCATTACCCCGGCACGATGAATCGCCTCTGATAACGGGTATTTGTGATAGCAGATCATGACTCCGGCAGATAGGGTAAATTTTTCTGCCATAGGTTCTGTATGGTTATTTTCAGTAAAGAATTTGTTGTATGTCTCATTCAGCTCTTTGATACAGTCAAGGAGATATTCGGGGTGGATAACAAAGTTAATATCCTCTCCACCGGCAAAGATGAGCTGTCCGTGTTGTTTTGAGACAATGCTATCAACCGCATTTGAAAAATCTGATATTACCTTCGAAACATCTTTTATGTATGCCGGGAATTTATCGCGGTTTGCCTTTAAAATATCACCCATGTTATCGCCGTCCATATAGACGATACTGTAGAAAGGACGGTTAAGCCACTTTAATTTTATCTTTTCAGGATATTTTTCTCTGATCTTCTTTTCCCACACAGCGAACTTCTCCTCGAACTTCTTTCTGAGAACCGGGTCATAAAAAAATCTACCTTCCGAGTCTTTTTCTTCTGATTCCTGCTCGCATGCCTTGATTAGTGTATGGTATGTTTCTTTGATTTCATCATCTGCCGTATCAATACATTCTTTGATTGGGCTTAGTGCAATATCGGAAGTAGATTTATAATGAGGGTCTTTAATCTCTATAGCGCCAGAGAAAATAGACTTTACAGATTCTGGCAGGAACCTCTTTAAGAGACAAACGCTACAGATATGTTCTTCACTGTAAAGACCGGCATCTTTGTCCACGACGATTGAATATATCCTTTTCCTGTCTCCGCACAGACTGCATTTATCCCATTTTGCAATACTGTCGCTGCCTGTGGTTTGCATGAATGGTCTGAAGGCATACCGCATCCTGATCTTACGCTCAGCCTCAACAAATTCATCAAAGGTCGGTTGGATACCGTTAATCTCATGAATAATATAAAAAATTTGAAAGAAGTTTTTTACTTCACCATGTACTAAATCTTCCAGACGTTTCCCTTTTTGCCCTGCCATTGCTTCTACTTTCGGAGCAATGGCCTTAATCACATTTTCAAGAACAGTTTTCAATCCATTCTCTATATCGCTCCCCTGACTAGCGGTAAAGGTGGCATAAATCTGGTCTGGAACGCTTCCACAGGTGATCGTCCCACTCCCTGCATACATAGGGTTGTTATCAAGATGAGGGAGAAATATCGTTCCGCCGTTATTCGTAATGTTCCTTGCAACCTCAGACATAAAATAGGAGAAAAGAAACGAGGCGCCCCAGAAATCAACCGTCTTCCTGCTCTGTCTGACAAAGTCGTAGATAGGGCCTATTTCGCAGATGAGGAGATAATATTTCATAATTTAAACTCTATTGGTGTTATCCCGTTTAATTGCTGACCGATAAATTCATCAAATACAGTGTTGTTGTTTTTAAACTTACCATTTTTATCGTCTACTGTGATATCCATGTCTTGTGCAGGATTTAAAGCCATAAAAAGAAAGGCAGGATAATAATGATTTCCAATCTTATGGATACTAATCATTACAGGACTTGCAAAACGATCGCCAATACCTCTGCTCGGTTCTTCTTTATGCTTTACCGTTGGCTTACGTCCATTGCTAAATCTGTATCCAATCGGAAGCCCAAAGACAGGCTTTTTCAGTTCAGCTATATTATTAGCTAGGACAGCAGATTTATCAGGCTGATATTCCTGCCTGAAATATTGAAATCTCTTTCCTGCTTCATTTAAAGCAAGTTCCCATGTTGTATATGGGGTTTTACCTAATGTCTCTTTGCAATTAAAATCAGCATTGTTTTCAATAAAAAATAATTTTGCATTCACCATATTTGTATATTTAGTATGAGGAGTGCTTGAAATACCCTTGCTTTGCCTATACTGCTTCCACCCCACGATCCCCTGATTGATTAATCTTTTATGGCTCTCTAAATCTTTGGCAGAACAAAATTCAAAATATTTCAAGATATCATCATTTAATCAGTGTTGTCCGGTTAAGGAATTGCGTATGAGCGCGATTGTTGTTCTTTGAGA
>CAZBCT010000137.1:0-7777 GCA_964490485.1 uncultured Candidatus Brocadia sp.
TACATCTATAAATACTTGGCCTGCTTACTTTCATAGAACGTTTAATATCGTATATACCTGACTTCGCCCTGAAAAATGTACACCAGGATGTCGTTGTGTTTTGAATCTCGGCATCCATCTATCATAAGAGCCTTTAAAATAAAGGGATTTCCGGTGATCTGTATTTTTATCGCAGTTCAAGAAATTATGTTGTAAAATTCTATCATAGTGTATAATATATACACTATGAGTTTTGTTCGAAAAATAAAAAGGGGCAACAAGGTATATCTTGCCGAGGTTGAAAACCAATGGGTCAATGGTAAGTGTGTTCAAAAGCATATCAGATATATTGGCAAAGAGGTTGAGGGAGAAACGGTACTTGCCTCGTCGATTTCTGATCTCGAAGTCGAGGAGGTCAAAATATGCGGCCCTTTGATGGTGCTGAATCATTGTGCGGTGGCAATTGGATTACCACAGTGTCTGGGGGCGTATAGCAAAGAGATACTAAGTCTTGTATACGCACATTGCCTGGATTACCAGAGCGTCAACAAGATGGAGCAATGGTTTGAACGGACAGATTTAAGCGTACTCTTAGAGATAGGCGGGATAACCGAAAAGCGCTTATTGTCTGCCTTAGATTCTTTGGAAGAGCAAAACATTGAGACGCTTCAAAGAAGGATATTTGAAGTGGTGAGGGATAAGTATTATTTAAAACGATCGGGAATTCTCTATGATGTGACGAACACGTATCTCTACGGCACGCGTTGTCCTTTGGGGAAACCTGGCCATGACAAGGAAGGGGTAAAGGGCAGGCCATTCGTGCAAATTGGCCTGGGCGTAACAATGGAACATGGTATCCCGATGTTTCACAAGGTCTTTGACGGAAATGTGCATGATTCCAAAACCTTGCAGGATCTTATCTTTCAACTGAAACGCTACGACATAAAGAACCGGCTTTTTGTCTACGATCGCGGGATATCTTCATCAAGAAATATCCGGGATATACGAGACCTGCAAGGTGACTCTCTCTGTGGGTTGCCCGTTAGGGGTGATTTAAAAAAGTTGCTGCGAAAGGCTGTTACAAATGAAACTTTCATTCAATTCGACAATCGAGTTCATCTGAATAAAACAATATTTTATGTGGTAACATATCCGCACACGATAGATGGAGTCAGGGGTACCCTGGCGATCTGTTTCAATGAACAGCAGCGAAAAGATTTAAGAGAATCAAGATACGATGAGATTGTAAATGCACAGGCCTTATTGACAAAAGGGCAAAGGGTAAAGGCGGGACTGGAAAAATTCTTTGACAAACATGACCAATTACAGGAAACGGTTCTTGCCGAAGCTGAGGAATTTGATGGATATTCGTGCATATTTGGCACGAGAGACTTGCCAAAAGAGGATATCGTGCGCCTTTATTTTGATAAGGATTTAATCGAAAAGGCCTTCAGGACATTGAAAGGAGTTACCCGCCTTCAGCCTGTTCGTCACTGGCTTTACAAGAGGGTTATTGCACATATTTTTATTTGTTACCTAGCATACTTATTGCTGTCATTGCTGAAATATCATCTGAGAAAAACATCCGTATCGCCGGAAGAGGCATTAAACGAGCTGAGTACCATGTACAAGGTTTATTTGAAAGATGCAAAAAAACAGTTCAGAATATCAAGGATTGTTACTTTGACCAAACGGCAGGAAGATATCTTAAAATGTATAGACCCAAAATTGCTTGCCAAAACCTAGTGTATAAAAATAGGGTGGAATTCAGGTTTATACACTCTCACCAATCGCCTTATAATAAAAACCCGAACGGCATATCCCCAGTAACCCACATTGCCTACTTACGCTTATCTTTTCGTTTTCTGGTTCTATTAACCTCCTCCTCTGTTCAACCGTTGATCCCAACTTTTTTTTCAGCCAATCCAACTCTACCTTCAATTGCCCGATCTGCTGGTACAATGACGCACGCAACTCGTCCTCCTTTCTTGCGTCTTGCACTTTCTTCATGGAAAATATCCTCGGTATCTCTTCCATTACCTGCTTCTTCCACTGTGCTATCTGCGTCGGATGTACCCCGTAGTGCCCAGCTATCTCGTTCGCCGTCTTCTCCCCCTTTATTGCCTCTATTGCTACTCTCGCCTTAAATCCCCCATTATATTGCTTCCTCTCCATCTCTTAATTTGTACCCCCTTCCTCGTCTTTTTCTTTTCCATCCCCGTCTCAGGGATGGTTCTGTTTTCTATCTTAACATACTGTCCTGTTTTTGGGGTACATTATAGGACGGGGCCAGGATTTTCTGTCGCGTTCGCAGTTACCTCTCAACTTGTCGAAAACAAGGGGTAAATTTGAGCCAGGCATTAAAGATGCTATTTCACGGTGAATTGCCTGATTTTGTTCGCTTTTAACTGTAGGGCTTGAAAATACGCTGAATATTTACTCCATTTTTTATAATCCGGTATACTTCCATGGTTTTCTCTGCAATCTTTTCCCAATCATATCTTTCTGCAACCATATCCACTTGCTTTCTTCTTTCTTCTTCGTTGAGGGGTCTGTCAACAAATTCACGTATTTTTGTACTCAGTTCATTGATATCGCCGGGTCGAAAAATTCTTTTTTCAGATAATTCCACATTTCTGTTGGCCGGTATATCTGAAGCAATACATGATAAGCCGTAGCTCATCGCCTCAAGCAAAACAATGGGAAGTCCTTCGTAATATGAAGGCAATACGAATACTCCGGCATGGCTGTATAATTCATGCAAAGGTTCTCCGGTTAGGAATCCGGTTAAAATGATATTCTTATTTTTATATGCATTCTCTTTTAAACCCAGGCTGTATCGATCTTCATGGTCTGCACGGCCGACGATGACGAGTTTCCAGTTGGTAGTTCGAAGTTTAGAGTTTAGAGTTGACAGTTGATTGAAGGCTTCAATCAGATCATGGAAACCCTTTTCGGGAACGAAGCGGCCAACGGCCAACAGGTATTTTCCTTTTTCTAAATTATATTTTCTCAATGCATCCTCCGTATGCAAGCGTGTTGGTACTGTTACACCATTGGGGATAATCGTTAAATTACGTTTGTATTTTCCTGTGATAAGCTCAGCGATTGGTTCAGAAATGCAGATGATACCGTTTGCATATTTACTTCCAAACCTTTCTCCAAGTTTCAAAATAATTTTTGCTATTTTCCCCCATTTCTTTCTTTGATAATCAGGTCCGTGATTGGTCATAATGACTTTTAGTCCCAAAAGGCGGGCAATGGGTATAAAGAGCGAAGGACCTATGGCATGTACGTGCAGAATGTCGGGAGAACATTTTCTTGCTGCAAAGATACCAATAAGGGTGTGCAAAAACGCCTCAAGAAATTTATTCTTTGTGCTGAATAGAGGAATTAGTTTAACACCTTTGTAGGTACTAATAGGTGTATTGACATAAGATTTTCGTGTAAAGACGATTACCTCGCAGCCTTTTTGGGCAAGATATGGATACAGGTTTTCACAATGTGATTCCACACCACCCTGGATTTTGGGAAAACCACGGGTGCCAAGGACGCATACCTTAACAGTCTTCCCTTTCTTAAACATCTGCTAACACCTCCCCCAACAACTTGTCAAAGTATGTCTCTTTTTATTGCAATGCATACTTGAGTCTAATTTTTTAATGTTAAATCAACGCATTTGCCCATCATTAACCTGATCTTATTTTTCAGTACCCACATCGCGGGGATTTTAATATTTTTCTTGATTGCGGGGGAGACAGAACCAATCATCCAGCATTCTTTTTGGCACGCTTTTACTGCCTCTCTTACCTGCTTAGCCTTTTCGCTGCTCCAGATTTTTCCAAAAGGTGTTTTTTTTATATTACCCATACTCATATCCATTGCATTACACGCCATTACCTCTCCGAAGGGGTCTATAAAGAAAAGATCCGTCCCGACTTCACAGGGAAGAAGGCGTTTATTACCGTGTGCATAATTTAAGAGCCCATAATTAAAATATGCTCGGAACCAATTTTTAACCTTTTTACTTTTTAATAAATCGGTTGTTAATTTTTCGAACTCTCGTTTAAAATCGTCCAATCGGGTTATTTTGTTATCGAATTTATGAAAATAGTAGGTATTATGAACGCAGGCAGTAGCAAATTCCAGATTCATTGCCTTGCCTAATTGATAGAGTTCCATTAAATCAAGGATATTTCTATCTGACAAGGTAATGCCAAAACCTATGTCCTTGAGTCCGAGTCGGTGAAGTTCCAGCAACGTCCTGATACCATGATCAAAACCATCTTTCATTCCGCGTAATTCATCATTTGCAGCGGGGAGCCCCTCGATACTAATCCTCACCCCTAATGAAGGATATTTCTCAACAAGTCTTACTACTTTATCCGTAAAATAACCATTGGTGCTGATAACAATCCTTTTTGCCTTCTTCTTCATCATCTCAACAAATTCCTGTATATCTTCTCTGATAAAAGGCTCGCCGCCTGTAATATTACAAAAAACCACATGAGGAAGCGATTCCAGATCAGAAGGCTTTATCTCCTCTGACGACTCACTTGGATATTGCCAGGTATTACACATGTGACATTTGGCATTGCATTTATAGGTAATTGCAATTAAGGCTTCATTGGGTAATTTCATCTTGTTCATTAGTTTGCTGCTCCACAGGTTAAAGCATAATAAAAAAATCTAAATTTAATTAACTGACGTAATTATTTTTTCTTTGCCACAGCAATCAAACTAGCCGTGATTCCAAAAATCCGTTGTTTATAAATTCCTTTTTATTTTCTATCTATAAACATCATGAAACCCTGCATTGGATCCTTTATACTTTGCATTATGCTCGTTATTCCAGACCATGTTACAACGAAAGTCTCCGTTTGTTCTCTTCAATTATTCTCTGATAAATATCTAATAATATTTTATAATGTTTTTCAGCATTCAATTCCTGTACTACATGATTTCTGCCTTTTTTCCCCATTTCCCTAATACTGTCCTGGTTATTCAGTAAATATTGAATCTTCGAGCGTAAGTCTTCTGAATTCCCCGATTCAAAGGTTAGACCTGTTTCATTATCCCTGACAAGCTCAGGTATACCACCAATACGTGCGCCTATTACAGGTTTACCCAGGGCATAACTTTCGACTATACACCGCGGATTATTCTCATACCATTCCGATGGACATACAACAAACAGTGCTCTTCTTACTTCTTCATTCAGTTCTCTCCCTGTTTTATATCCAAAGAAACAAACATTGGTTATCTTTTCATTTCGTACCTTTAACTCCAGGTTTTCCTTTATCGGTCCTTCACCTATTATCTTTAATGTAACGCTGGCAATATTCTTTACTGCGTCTATCAGGGTAAACAACCCTTTTTCCTGTGCCAACCTCCCGAAATAAACAATAGAGTTCTCCGTCCATTCATACTGTGGAATGTATTCCTCAATACTCACAAAGTTCGGCAGGTATATAATTTTCCCGCGAAATCCCATCTCTTCACATTTCGTCTTCAAGAATTTACTTGGTGAGATATAAACATCTATCAGATCGTAAATATTCATAATGCTATGATGCAGATACATTTCCACAGTGTTGAGGAAACTTTTCAGATAAGAATTTTTTGTACATTTATTTATGAAACACTGATAGTAACGACCATTCTTACACCGTTCACATGGCTTATCATGTAATGTCATGATATATGTCGGACAAACGAGTTTATAATCACGCATCGTCATTACTACAGGAATATGATGTTTCTTAAACATGTGCAAAATAGACGGTGAGATTTGATGTGCAAAATTATTTAGGTGAACGACATCAGGCTTTTCAATCTTTATGAGTTTTTCAACATTGCGTTTTGCCTCGTACGAATAGAGCATATTTACGGCCATTTTGACCTGTTCCCTGATACCTCTTGGATTATTATAGTCTATGTATGAAACAAAATAATCTTTATAAGGATATTTGGGGTTTAATAAATGCTCCATACCCCAAAATGTAACCTTATGCCCCTTGGAAAACAATAAATTCCCTGTTGTAACAGTGCTTACTGCATCACCTCCTTTAGGATAGAGAGACTTATTAACTAATAGAATTTTCATAAAATTCTCTTGTCTTCTAGTGCGTAATTGTAATAATAAACGATATATAGCAGGACTGTGTAAAAAATTCTTTTTTGTAAGTTTTTCTTTGTGTCCTTCGTGTAAAACTTTGAATGCTGTGTGGTTAAACTCTTTTTGGTTGCGGCCTTGCTGCACTATGCTATCAGCTTTTCAAAACAAGTATTCACTATTTGTTTAGGAGTATGTTTTGATAAATTTCCATCAAACATTTATAATATTTTTCTTGATTGAATTCTTTTTCCACAAGCATCCTTGCTTTTTCTCCCATTTTTACTATATCTTTCCGGTTATTTAGTAAATAGAAAATTTTTGTACGTAGTTCTTCAGAACTTCCCCGTTCGAAAGTTAATCCCGTTTCGTTATCCCTGACTAATTCTGGTATTCCTCCAGTCCTGGAACCTATAACACATTTGCCTAAAGCAAAGCCTTCTATAATAGATCTCGGATTATTCTCATACCATTCCGATGGACACATAACAAACATTGCTTTTCTTACTTCTTCATTTAGTTCTCTCCCTGTTTTATATCCAAGGAAACAAACATTGGTTATCTTCTCATTCCGTACCTTCAACTCCAGGTTTTCCTTTATCGGTCCTTCACCGATTATCTTTAATGTAACATCGGCAATATTCTTTACGGCATCTATCAGGGTAAACAACCCTTTTTCTTTTGACAGTCTTCCAAAATAAACAATGGAATTTTCCGTCCATTCATACTGTGGACTGTATTCCTCAACACTCACAAAGTTCGGCAGGTATATAATTTTCCCGCGAAATCCCATCTCTTCACATTTCGTCTTCAAGAATTTACTTGGTGAGATATAAACATCTATCAGATCGTAAATATTCATAATGCTATGATGCAGATACATTTCCACAGTGTTGAGGAAACTTTTCAGATAAGAATTTTTTGTACATTTATTTATGAAACACTGATAGTAACGACCATTCTTACACCGTTCACATGGTTTATCATGTAATGTCATGGTATATGTCGGACAAACGAGTTTATAATCGTGCATCGTCATTACTACAGGAATACGATATTTCGAAAATACGTGTAAAATAGACGGTGAGATTTGATGTGCAAAATTATTTAGGTGAACGACATCAGGCCTTTCAATCTTTATGAGTTTTTCAACATTACGTTTTGCCTCGTACGAATAGAGCATATTTACGGCAATTTTGACCTGATGTCGAATACCTCTTTGATTGTTATAGTCAATCTTAGAAACGAAATAATCCTCATAAGGATATCGGGAATTTGAGGGATGATCCATACCCCAAAATATAATCTCGTGTCCCTTAGAAGACAAGAGATGACCGGCATCGATCGTGCTTATCGCATCCCCACCTTTACGATATAGGGATTTATTGATTAATAAAATTTTCATTGATTTGCCTATTTGGTTGCTATCATAACATCGTGAACTGATTTTTAATGCTCAGGAATATCATAACATCGTGAACTTAATCAGATAAAGGGCAGGCATGGTTAATGGAAGGAGTCCGTAGGACGACTGGAGTTAACCATGCCTGCCCGCCAAAAAAACTAAAAAGGTGTAATGGAAACAAACTCGTACCCTTTCAACAAAAAACTGTTTTGTCCTACGTTAAATAGTGTCTGAACGAAAACGCACTTTTTTTGAAAAGTATCGGAGTCGTTTTGCGC
>CAZBCT010000138.1:0-7673 GCA_964490485.1 uncultured Candidatus Brocadia sp.
ACTCAACGAATTAAGGCGGATAGGGCTTTGTTCAACAGAATTCTCACAAGCACAGTGCAACACAATCCGCACGAAACTGCTCAAGATTGGTGCACAGGTAAAGGTGAGCGTAAGGAGAATAGCAGTTTGTCTGTCCAGTGCTTATCCCTATAAAGAAATCTTTCAGCTCGCTTTTCAAAACATTCGTAAAGCGTATCCGATGCTCTGTTGAGGTTCAGAAAAGAGTTGCCCGTGTAGTAGATTGCTAAGCCGGAGGGGAGTGATACGCCCAAAATACGACTTTTGACGGCATGTCCCGGTGATAGTATCGATGAAATCGTTAATCTATTCAACTTTATTGCAGAACAACCGAAAAATCAGTCTGGTAAAGCAACCTTGTAACGTGTCCTGAGACCTTTTGATATCACAAATTACTCTCGGTGAGAAATGCGGGCTAGGCGGTGTCAATAAATAAAGGTATCAACTGTGATTGCCCCTTGAGGGATAAATCGTGTAATTCCAGTCACCATGAAACGTGTTCCTTTTTAGATTCACTCGCTTGATTTCCTCATCTGTTACCTTCTGGTCGGTCGGGCATTTCCGACGATCGAGACGGCAGATAACGCGGAGCCCTTTGGCAGTCGTTGTCCGAGAAATCAGATTTACAATCGTTTCATAATCCCGAAGCGGCTCGCCGCGCCAATTCGATGGGATGAACGAGAACAACCTATGCTCTACCTTGTTCCATTTGCTGGTACCAGGCGGAAAGTGACAGACGGAAATAGAAAGACCTTTTCATCCGCGAACTTCTGCAACTCCAATTTCCAAAGCTGCAGACGTGAGCCATTGCTCCATCCGCTATCCGCCGTGATGAGCAGCATCCGCGCATCTGAATACAAAGCTTGGCCTTCGTGACGCCACCACCATCGTATTGATGCGACCGCAAATGCCCCCGTGTCACGATCTGTTCCTACGTTGACAAATCCACGATTACGCGCGAGGTCGTAAACACCACAGGGATATACGCGGGGAACTTCAGGAGAAGCGAAATCGTACCCATTTACTTTGACCGGCTTCTTAGAGGGCTGCCACTGTTTACCGCTATTTTTGTAGTTTCCCAGCAATTCTTTCTTTTTAGTGTCCACCGATATTACCGGTCGCCCGGCTGATAGAGCCCGCTTCACCTCTGCATTGATATGGCGGAATTGCGCGTCTCTGTCGGGATGATCCGCCCCTTCCTCGGCCTTGCGATTGCTTTGCAGGCTGTAATTCTGATCCTGCAGTAACTGCGCTACCTTCTCATGACTGACCGGATGTTTCTTCCTCGTTAATTGATCGGCCAGGGTACGGGTGCTCTTGCATATCCACCGCAAGGGAGATTCGGGTTCACCACGTGTTTCGGGCTCAATTAATTCCTCCAATGAGGCACGCAGCTTGGGGTCGCGCACGGTGATTTTCTTGCGACCCGTGCCTGCTCGGCGAATGCGTCCATGCCTCGTATCACCGGCTGATATTTCACGCATCCCCTTTGCTATAGCCTTGCGTGAAAGGCCACAGGCGCGACTAACCTTGGAGACGCCTCCGTATTTCAATCAAGTTGCTACCTTTATTTATTGACACTTCCTTAAGGCTGACTGCTGAATGCTTGCCAATGCTTGACTCTTTTGTCGGCCGTAGCGGGTAAACATGTCCGCAAGCTTCTGAAAAATTCCCTTGACGAGGGGTGCATTCCCAAATTTTTGTAAATTATTTAACATTTAAACCCCTTTATCCCTTTTTGCAAAGAGATAAAGGGGTAGTCTTGATCTACTGATTGCCTACAATTACTGGTTATACAAATTTTGTATTTCCTGAGCACTCAATGCCTGATTATAAATGCGGACACCATCAATCTTACCATCAAAATAACCTTTATTAACCCTCGAATATCCTATTTTCATGTCAGAATAACGTGTCAATGGTACTATAACATTTCCCGCAGGATGGGTTATAGTGCTCACAAGAGTTCCATTTACAAACAACTTTTGTTCTCCTGTCTTACTGCTGTATGTACCTGTAACATGGTACCAGATACCAACAGAATTGCCTAAGTTGTAATATGCGGTTTTTACAATTCTTTTGCCGTTTTCATCTTTTGTTACTATCACAAAATCAAGTCTATTGGGAGTGTTTTGATAGAAACGTAAATCAAAACCCTCCTGAAGTTGTGTATTTGAATCCCAGTACCATCCGCCGAAAATTGCATCGGCATTTTTCGTGTCGTTGGAATTCTTAAAGAACCATGCTGAGATTGAAATATCATCATAATTCATACATGGAACTGTTACATAATTAGAGATTCCATTAAAACTCAATGCTTCCTTTGTTTTGTCTGTCGTCCATTTTGCTCCATTGAGTGTGCCGTTGTTGCTGTTGCCTGAAGAATCACCCGCAATCGTTCCACTGCCTTCATCAAAAGTGTAGTAAGCCATCAGACTATTTGTAGTAGCGTTTGTTGCATTAACTGTAATGGCGATCATGGCTGTCCCAGCATTACTTGCCCCATCATTGACCGACACTGTAATTATATTATCACCTGTCGATAGGCTAATGTCGGAGATTGACCAGGAGGTAGTTCCACTGGCAATTCCACTTCCACCCCTACTATTACTCCACGTTACACTGCTCACACCACTCGTGCTGTCTGAAGCGTTACCACCTAAACCGATCGTATTGCTTGTAGTTGTATAGATAGTGTTGGATGTGGGACTGGTAATTGCAACAGAAGGTACCGTAGTATCCAGGATGATGTCGTCGCTTGTTACACTTGATACGTTACCAGCAGCATCTTTATACCAGACATATAACGTCTTACTGTCATCTCCACTGCTTAACGTATACGGAATACTTGTAGTGTAACTAGCCGTGGAAGTTACCGCAGTCCAATCTGCGGCTGTCGCCAGCGGTATTGTTGAGCTGGTAGAGAGATAATAACCCGTTACCCCTATATCATCTGTAGCTGACAGTGTCAGGATTACTGTGGGTGACTTAGTATACGAGTCACCATTATTAATACTGATGGAACAATTCGGCGCTGCGGTATCCGGCGTGGCAAAGATCATCTCTGTCCCGTTTGTCGTACCGGCGGCGTTCTGTGCCACAATCCTGTAGTAATGAGTTTTTGCAGGAGATAAACCGCTGATGGGTATACTTACTGTTACATCGCTTGAACCACTCACGTTTTGTGTTGCAGATTTGCTGCTATACGATCCACTGATTGTATCATATTCAAACCACATAGTTGCTGACAGCCCATCAGGATTTACTGTTCCGGTTAATGTTGCAGAATTTGATGTAACATTCGTTGTTCCTCCAGTGATTACAGTAGGTGCTCTAGCATAAGTAACTGTTATTGTATCAATGCTTGTATTGTATGCTTCATCTGTAGCAGTTACCGTAATTACGTTATCTCCGCTTGATAAAGTTATACTTGAAAAGGCCCAGCCTGTAGTGCCACTAGTTGAACCACTTCCACCTTTATTGTTATTCCATGTTATACTAGTTATACCACTTGTACTATCCGAGACGTCTCCCCCAAGAATCATTGTACTGCTTGTGGTAATATAGGTGGAATTATATGTAGGATTGGTAATGGTTATAGCAGGAGCAGTGGCATCAAGAAAAATAGAGTCAAGCGCTGGATTTGAAACATTTCCAGACGCGTCTTTATACCAGACATATAACGTCTTACTACCATCCCCACTGATTAACGTATACGGAATACTTGTAGTGTAACTAGTTGTGGAAGTTACCGCAGTCCAATCAGTGGCTGTTGCCTGCGGTGTTGTTGAGCTGGTAGAGAGATAATAACCTGTTACCCCTATATCATCTGTAGCCGACAGAGTCAGGATTACTGTGGGTGACTTAGTATACGAGTCACCGTTATTAATACTGATGGAACAATTCGGCGCTGTGGTATCCGGCGTAGTAAAGGTCATTTCTGCACCTTTTGTCGTACCGGCAGCGCTCTGTGCCACAATCCTGTAGTAGTAAGTTTCTGCAGGAGATAAACCGCTGATGGGTATGCTTACTGTTACATCGCTTGACCCACTCACATTTTGTGTCGCAGATTTGCTGCTATATGATCCACTGATTGTATCATATTCAAACCACACAGTTGCAGACAACCCGTCAGGATTTACTGTTCCGGTTAATGTTGCAGAATTTGATGTAACGCTTGTTGCTGGCCCAGTTGTTACCAGTGGCGCTCCACTGGATTTCAGTGTAAAGATATATCCTTTACCTTTTATCTGATTGTTACTGGGATCGACATCAATGGCAACACTACTTTTTAACCGTATTTCATTTCCGATAATATTAAAATCTGCGCTGGCATCACCCGATTCAATAAAGTATCCATCAGTATTTTGCATGGAGGTTACCGTTTCACCCGTATTTAGTTTTATAACTCCATTTGTTGTATTAAATACGGCAAAAATTTTGCCGTTCTTCCAGTGACGGGAATACGTTACATCGGAACTGATGTAACTTTGGAGGTTGCCGTTTTTAGTGCTTTGATAGACACTGCCATTCCAGCTTCTGTTAGCCAAAGGAATGTTGTTGAGATTGTCCCAGTTTGGAATAGCGCGGATGAGTTTGAGGCGGGGGTAGACTTCGGTGATGGATTGAAAGTCGGGGAAAGACCCTGCTGCCATAAAACTACCGAACCAATTATACCAAGCGCCATTGATACCTGCCTTAGCGGCAATAAGACGATTTTGATATTCAGTTACGTCGGTATGTTGCGTATTTTCTACTCTGTCTTTTGTAATGTTTATCCCAGAATTGAAGTTGCTTGCATTATCAACAAATTCAGTATTTGAATTCTCTTGAGAAAGCATGTCAGGAGTTAGATCGTCCTTATCAGCTCTATCTTTTATGCCGCATACCCATTCATCTATAGAAGTAGTGCTGTAGATTCTCCAAGGTTGTACTACCCATTTGGCATTAGGAAATTCTTGCTTCATTCTCGATGCTAATTTTTTTAAGTAAGCCGCTTTTCCTTCACGATATGTTGCATATTCGTGAGTAATAGTACCGTGCAATAAGCCGGAATCAGACCCTGTCCAATAAGACAACCCAGTATATTTCGCAGTATTAGTCACACTATCCCAATAATTAAATTCACCACGAAGACTTGGCACATCAATTAAGATTCCTGCAAAGGTAAAGGGTAGTGTGGTGTCTTCGTAAGAATGCACTAATGCTATGACTCTTTCAACGACTTCATCAATAACCCTTTGCTGTTGCCAATCCCACTCGACATTATAACTTGTAGAAGTGCCCTGAAAATATCCTGATGCGAGATTTCTTGGGAAAGAATCATTGCTTTTCCAGACCATGTTTCTTTCGTACCAATCTTTTTCAGCTTGAGTGTATGATTGTGTAGTAGAAACCCATCTTTTATGATTTTCCAGCACAGGGATATATGTAATAGGGTCAATAAAAAAGAATTTAAGGCCGGCAATATTCGAATCATTTTTATAACTGCTAATAGTAGCTCCATTTTTTATAGCAATGTAATCATAGCCCATCTGTTTTGCATACTTGATATGCTTGGTAGACGTATCATCCCATGCTATGCCGTAATAATTCTTCCATCTATCATCAGCCGATGCTATAGATGTGGATTTTATAGGATTAATGAAAAGGAATTGTGCTATGAATAATATGGAAAATGTTAAAATGTAAAATGTACGCTTCATGCTAAATCTCCTAACAAAAGATTAACTGACAAATATGGCAGCCTGGCGATCTTCATAGAAGACCCATAGCTTTGCGTCCCAATCTCACGATTGGTTTGCCTTTTTCAAATTTGCTGTCTCTTTTGCGGAGATAGCAAACCTACTACTTAATATTTGTTATTACTCACCTCACTTTCTTATTCACTGTTCATGAATTTCAATTCTTTTTTGTTAAGCTATGAATAAACCCAACCTAACTTAATAGTTCCGCTAAACACTTTAATGTGAAATTATTATCGGCGGGTCTTTTCAAATATTTTACAAATAATCATTTACTTTAATAGGTACCTTAATCCAGCGACAAATTTAAATTTTGACTTAATAATTATCACGAAAGGCTTGCATTTACTGGGCAAAATGGCCATAAACACAAATTGATATATTTCACCTTTTAGGTGAAAATTAATAGGGGGCTATCCATTTCACTGGCCTGTCCGGCAGACTTCCGCATCCTGTTGTTGCCCGTGAACAAGCACTTTGTATGTTAACGGGGCAACTGCTACAGCTTGCTGCAAGAGACGATAAAATAGAAGGCCACGAGTTTTTGAAGTTCTGCGATTAAAGCGAAAGGCGTACTCATCTAGATAGTAGTCCAAGTGTTTACCGCTTATAGCTCCCTGATGAGTGCCGAGCAACCATCGTTTAAGTAATGATGCTATTCTGTGCACACCCGGCATAACCATATGAGCCGGATCACCACGGTTGGAAATATTGACCGTTTTGTGGATATAGCCGATTTTTTGGAGTTCATTATAGCCACCCCAGCTATCAGTATGAACCACTGATCCAGGCGTTACAGTATTCTGAACAAACGGACTCAAGTTGGCCACAGAGGCATCAGTCACCCGCTGCATTCTCACTCGTCCAAATCCTTTAGGTTTATGAACTTCGACTGCAATAACAACAATAGATTTTCGTCCTGCATCACGGCCACGTTTTCCACCTTTTTCCTCTCCTCCAATAAGGGTCTCATCTACTTCGATATTTCCACTAAGCCGTTCCCGACTTGGCCGTACCATTGCGCAACGCATCTTATGGAGCCAGATCCAAGCTGTTTGGTAACTACCCAAGCCAAGTATACGCTTTAGTCCTAATGCATTTCCGCCAAACTTTTGGCTTGTTATATACCACATCGCCTGAAACCACAATCTGAGTGGTTTCCGTGTTCCCTGGAACATAGTTCCGGCAATAATCGAAATTTTCTGTTTGCATGTTGAGCAACGAATTAACCCTGTTGCCATTAGCCAGCCCTTACGTCCATAACAAGGAGGACATCGAAAGCCTTCAGGCCAACGGAGCTGCTGAATATACTCGACACATGCTTTCTCTGTCGAAAACCACTCGTCGAATTCTTGTAACGTCCGAGGGTAATCTATCCCGGCAATCGGATGTGGATTATGCTGACTCATCGCGCTATTGTAACATTAGGCCAGCGAAATGGATAGCCCCTAATTAATATTTCAAAAATACCTGTATTTTTACTGAACAAATGGCGATTTTTATTAATTGTCGCTGGATTAAGGTGGTTATTTATTCTGAGACTATTAAGCCATTTTTGGATCATTTATTCAGAGACATAGCTATTGGTATGTTGTGTGATGAATCCGGGGCACCAGTATCAACGGAGGTATTTAGGGGCAATACTCAGGAAAGACCTTTGAGTCTCAGGTAAGGAAGGTGGCGGAGCGGTTTGGATGTAAAGAGGTGACAATGGTGGAAGATCGGGGGATGATCAAGGCGATGCAAATCGAACGTTTACCGGCAGGATTTCATTACATGACGGCGATAACCAAGCCGCAGATAGAGGCGTTGATAAAAAAAGGGGTTCTGCAATTAGGGTTGTTTAAGGTGTACCCCATTGTCTACTATAACGTTTTCATAAACCATCTACAGATTATTTGCTTGTAAAAT
>CAZBCT010000139.1:0-2875 GCA_964490485.1 uncultured Candidatus Brocadia sp.
GAATTAAGACATTGATTTTTTGCCCTCATTGCAAGATCATTAACAAGGGATTTTGTATTGTCTAAAAACTGAACCAAATCCCCCTGCGACATACCCGTTGATGTAATATCCCCGGCATGTACGGCAAAAGGTATGGCAAGAATCCCCAAAATACCAAGAATATATTTTTTCATTGTCCGTGTTCTCCGAAGGGGAGGCTGTATTTCACAGCCCCCCCCAATAGTTAAACAGATAGATTAATCCGTTGTTTGGAACTGCATTGACTCAAAGTATACCCAGAACTTTGCAGCCGTAATAGCTGCATTTGCAAGAAGAGATATTTGGCCAGCCGTTGCCTTAAATACCGCCCCGGCATATTCACTTGAGGCATTGTCGGTATTAAGATCATGGTCATTAACCAATGTCGTTGTTGCGCTGGTATCGTCTTCTAAATCTACGGTATCAGCAGCACCCTCTACCGTTTCGGTAATTACACCTGCCCGCAAAATTAAGGTATTTGCTGGATAAGAAAACACCTTGTATCTATCGCCACTGGTTAGAGGCGTTACCGTGGTGTCGATATACCTTTTTTGCAGAATAGGTCTATCGAGGTATTCAGGGTAGGTAGAAAAATTACCATACCCGGTAATCAAATCCTGAGTTGACATAAAACAATCTCCTTTAAATCAAATTCTTAATTGTTATGATGTTGCAATACCGGAAACATTCGTTCTTGCTACAACGATGTCTAATGAACCATAGTCTTTTGAGTTAAATTGTGGCTTAGCAATTTCAATCGTCATTCTCCATGCATAGAACAAATCTTCTTTCGCATCCCTGTAGTAATCTACCAGGTCAGGGCGTTCCCCAACTGCCATAAGTAATGCCTGTTGTCCAAGCAGGTGGGCATGAGTCCATGCCACATTACTCCCAGAACCAGCATCCGTGCCCTTGCGAACATATTCATGGGTATGTATAATAACACCGTCCCAAATGTATTCAGCACCGCTAAAGATTGGATTTTCTTTACCTCTTTCCAATGCTTCGCGGTGTGCCTGGGATACCGTTGAATCATTCCTCCAGTCATATATAGCATCCGGATGCGTCAGCAATACATAATATGGGCGACCACCAACATAGATCGGCATAAGTGGAACCTGATTCGATGCACGTCCCCCACCGGTCATGGCCCATGTTTTGGCAAAACTAACCATTAGCGGCGTGAGTTTGCTATTCGCCAACGTTAACGCTGTTTTTGCAGTTGCCAGCGTATCCGTTTTCTTTATCGTACCGGCTTCGTTATAAAATATCGTAGTCGGTGATGTAGCTAAAGCTTGCATACATTTTAACTGAATCTTCCTTCTGCCCCAGTTTACCAAAGCCTGACGGGATGATTCAGGAATACTAAATGCAGCCCTATGCCATGAAAGAGGTTCTGCGGCTGCAACTGCCTGACGGTATCTCTGTAAAGTTATGCTATAGTCAGCCCAATCAAGCGATAACTCATTCCCTTCCAATACTTGCCCGCCCGTTACGCCAGCATACGTTTCAGGATCGATGTTGTAAATCAATTTGAACGTAATCTTATCGCCCTTACGTTTTTTGGTCTCGCCCCTGGCCTCAAGATCAACCTTCACCTGCAAAACTGAATCAGGGGAAGATTCGTAATTCTGCTCCCATCCGCCAGATTCGAGCATATTTAACGCATCACTGGCGAATTTATCGAGAAAATAGTTATTAATCAATGTATCTTTAAATGCATCGGCGTGCCAAACTTCCTGGCGTAGATTATCCGATGTAGTCATTTGTGATTTAGACATAGTTTATCCTCTGTTTAAAAGAATTTTTGCTTGTTTTAATTCAGCCCTGCTCATAGTCCAGGGGTCTTTCTTGAGTAAATTTGTATCAACTACATTCGAAGTTGTTGTTTTTGATGAAATTGTTGAGGAATTACTTGCTTTTTCAATATTGTCAAATATTTCACCTGATTTTTTCTTTAATTCCTCGTTTTCCTGCCTCAATTTCTCAACCTCGCTATTCAACTTCTTAACCTCACTTCTAGAAAGGGTACGTTTATAGAGATTCAGATTAATTTCTTCGCCATATACATACGGGTTTTCTTTGTATTGCCTGATCGTGTCAGCGGATGCCCCGTCTTCCTTGAGAAGTTCAGTAATTTCATCAATTTTTGTTTCAAAATCTTTTGCAAGGTTAGACAAATTTCCCTTTACCTGCTCTGCCTTTTCCTCAACCTGCACTTTATTGATGAAATCTTCCCGTTCTTTGATCTTGCCCTCATATTCCTTATATGCCGACATACCCTTGATGGGGTCTTCTGCAAAAGCATCCCTGACTTTTTCCAGTTCCCTCTTCTCATCTTCAGGTAACTGTTTTCTTAAAAGCCCTACCTCTGTACCAATTCGATCAAAGAACCTCTGTTGATTCTCAGTCCTTTTCCTGAGCTTCTCAACTTCCGTATTTAATCCCTGAATCTTTTCTTCATACTCCTTCTCTCTGGATGGAATTTCAGTTTTAACAGGCTCTTTTGTTTCCGTTTGAACGGCCTGAGTCTGTTCTGTAATTATTTCCATCTCTTTTACATCACTATCTGCCATCTGTTTCTCCTTTGCGGTACTTTGTGCCCGCTATAATTTTTGAGGTTTTAAGTACCCTCGTTAATAAAAATTAAACGGCAATAGTCTCCGTTTTTAATTTTCTGATTGCCTTGCGTATTCTCCAAAATATTGCAATTCAGCTTTTCTATAAGCATTGGCGGCTTGTTCTATTTGTTCAATTGGAAAAATTCCCAAATGAATTTTTTTCCCATTTACCCTAATTTGGACTCTACATTTCCTGCCATTTTCAATTAAACAAACTCCCTTTTTGCCGGATTTAT
>CAZBCT010000139.1:2975-7543 GCA_964490485.1 uncultured Candidatus Brocadia sp.
CAGTTAACCTGCGTTATTAATTATTTTTTAGGCAACGAGTCTGTCGCTGCCGGCCATCTCTTATTTTTCTCCGCTGAGTATTTTGTTAATCTTTGCGTTTTATTACAATCCACAATACCACCATCATTGAAATTAAATTCTACACTACCCGTATAATTATCACCTATGATACCAGCCTCAGATAATGCATCCTGTAATATCTTCCGCCAATTTTCGTGTAATTCATAAAATTGCAGACCCATGTTTTATTTACTCCCTTTATTTTGTTTAGATTCAGCCGCTATCTGAGACTTAGCCAATTCTGTTTGGTATTTCATACTTTCCTGCTGCTGCTGCATTTCCATTTGTTCCCGTATCATACCAATAACCTTTTCTTTATTCGGGATTGGCAGGTATTCCATAATTGCCTGCGGAGGTATAGGTATTCCAGCCCTTGCCATTTCCGTAAGCATATTCGCATAGGACATCATAATCGTAGGACTATAGGTGCTCTCCGTAACTATTACATCATACTTTGACAGATCGGCATTAGAAAGCAATTCCATAACTACCATTTGCTGTAATTGATCTTGTGGGTCAAAATCTGCGCCGTTTATTTGCAAAGCATCCTTTTTCGCCTGATTTGATATAATCCTCAAAATACGTTCGGCAGGATAAAATTTCTGGATATATTTGAGAATTATACGACCAAGATGTTTTTTGGCAAAACTGAGATTCTCAAACAAATAGTCATTGCCGGATAACAAGTGGATGATCTTCTGTCTGAATGCATCACCACTGGTATACTTTTCATTCCCGAAATCAAGCTTTATATTCATTACTTCCGTCAGATCGTTTGACAGCATCATTAGTGAATTAACAATCTCTGCCGGGAATGGTATGCCCTCCCATCGCTGCGGTAATCTTTCTGAATTACCAACTTCCTGAACAAACCCAGGGGAGGTTACGTTGTTAATAAACTTTTTCTTTTCCCTTTCATCAGGGAAGGTATTGCTATCGTAGAAATAACCAAACGCCGTCATTTTGTTGAGAATGTCAATAAACTGGCTGTAGGTTTTGTTTATAATGTCCTGCAATCCCATCCCGGATTTCGTTTTCCCCCAATAGTAACTCCCATTTCTTTTGGCATATACCGGGATTACCGGGAAGAAATCTTCGTCTATAAAATCATCCTCAAGAATAGCATCCCAACAAATTACCGTCTTTTGAATCTTATAGGTCATTCGCTTAAAAGTCTTGAATCCATCAATGGTTTTCAGGCTTTTCATGTCTGCTTCTAACCAACCCGTACCATCAAATGTTTCTCCTGTAGCTATATTAACAAACCGGTAAACCCGTTTATACTTTTTCTCAAACACATAAACAATACAATAGTCGTCTTTTGTCAACCCGCGCTGCGTTTCCATTGAACGGGTTTCTTTGTTAAAATACTGGCGGCCTGGTTTTACTTTTTGTGAAGCAATAAGCGCATCAATCTTTTCAGGCCACATGCCTTTCAGTTTCTCTTCCGTATACCATTTGTCGAATACTACATAATCACAATCCGATAAATCTTCTTTTTCATGTTTAGCAAAATAAACCTGGTCCCAGGGATACCTTTCTATAATAAGCTGACCCATGAAGTCGCGGTCAAAATCCATATAGGCATTAAATACCCCCTTGCCTACAGTAGCCTGGTTCTCAAATACCTTGCTTTCTTCACGAGGGAAGTAGCATTGCTCAAGGATGTTTTTAACTACTGGATTAAGAATGTCACAAACCCCACTATCTCCACCCTCCATCGGTGAAAATTGAATATCGGTACGGTTCTGACGCTGGTATCCAAACAACGTGTCCATTTTTTCTTCCAGCCTGTTTACCGTAATCGCAGCACGTTTTTTTTCCGTAAGCTCATTTTTTAACTGTTTATCCCATTGATCGTGTTGCAGAAATTTCTCTGCATAAGCACCATCCCTGATAGCATCTTCCTCAAGCGCCCTGGCTGTTTGATACCGGTCATAAACCCGGCCAAGTGTCTTTTCATCACTCCCGTCAAACTGTACCCCTAATTCTTTAGGAACATACGGTTCAAGCCCATGGACATGGCTCATATCCTCAGAAGGACTGGCACCATATATAATCTGCCCTTCCTGATCTGATGTCATTATAATATCATGCCGATGCCCGTCATTCAGGCTGGTAATACCACCCTTGCCTTCAACATAATAGGCTATATGGTAATGGTTATCGTCAATTGTGGTTTTTAATAGTGGCATAATATCGAATTTCTTTTATCAGCGTTAACAATCCACCTATATTGATTTAATCTTTCAAAATCTTCATCATCAACTATGGTTATTTTTCCTTGATTTAATTTAATCTCTTTCATACTACACGCCCATCCAACTCCTTTCTGCAATTGTCGAATTCATTCTATTCTGCAAAGCAATAAAATCAAGCTCTTCGTCAAAATCATCATCTCCTGTAGGAATTTCCTTCTTTACCAACCAATCTTGCTCCTCACAGGTATATGCCAACGCATCTGATTTATTCGTAGACGAACCCAATTCCTTCGAAAGCTTTTCTTTTCTCTCTATCTGCAACAACCCTTTCGTATTTGATGTTGTTTTTATAACCGATACCTGATCTATTAACTCCTGGTCATCGGGTATAGAAATAAGATCAAATCTAAACAAGTCTCGCATCCTGTCATACAACTCAGCGCGCTTATTGCAATACTTTTCCCTGCCGTTTTCCCTATCGTATATATTCGAAGCTTTTCCGCGGGAATCCACATTCTTTACCCTGTAATTACCAAGCTCACGCCTCAAACTCCCCATCGCGGACCACCCTATCCCTATAGAATCACCAAACAATACATCACATTCGTACTCGTAAAACCAATTAATTACTTTCCCTATTATCACCCCATCGTCCTGATTGCTGATTTCCAGGAATTTAGTCTTTCCACCCTTCCGTATGCATGCAACCGTAGGGTCTTCTCCACCTCCAAAGTCCAGCCCCATGATTGTCTTTGCATTCGGATTATCTGTGTCCATTTCCCTGTCTATAGCACGTTCTATCCATTCATAGTTAATAAACGCGTCCTGGTTCTTTAATGGAGGCAGACCCAATACACCAACACGGTAAGGCGTAGACTCTTTACCATACTTCGTCTCTATTCTCTTTGCGTTCTGCCTTACTGATTTAAACTCACTCTTCTCACCATTCCACCGAAGGGTTATCCATCTATCACTATCTGAACTATGACTCTTTACCGCAAATCCACCCGTCCTCGTTGGATTGAATATCAATACAATAAGATTAACAATGCCCGTCAATGTACTTTCTAAGGTATCCAGCACCTTATCTGCCATGCCACTGGCTTCATCAAGCAAGTATACCTTAAAGTCCGCATGTCTGCCACCTATGCTCGCCGCCTGTTCCTCGTCCGTTCCCTTCGTATTTATAGTAATCTGTTCAGCAAACCATTCTTTACCCTTATATGCCTTTTCAAATATCTTATGCGATTGCATTTCAAATCTATGGTTCAATATCGTTTCCGTATCGCTTACCTTTACCGACATATTCATTAACTCGCTGAACTGACTCCATAATACGTTTGTCAACTGCTTCTCCGTATTCGCCATACACGGTACACGCGATTTCGGAAACACATCCAGTATATATAACCCTATTAACGCAGCAAGGAAGTCTTTCCCCAAACCCTTACCCGCCATTATTGATAATCCTATTTTCTTATTATATGACTCTTCTTCTTTCGTTAATTCCAACCCATAATGCGACTTTAACCTGTATCGTATTAATTTAGATAATTCCTTAAACGCCATCTCCTGCTCAGTTGTTAACCCCGTCTCCGTCTTTACCTCTAACCCGCGGGATATAGCCTTGTCTAATATGTTCGTCCCAAATTTATCCTTTACCCACCTAATAGGATCAACCGCATACTCCGCATATAATTCCTCTATCTTCTCCTCGGCATCCTTCTCTATTACCACCCGCCGGGACTTCTTCTCCCTGTGACGCTTACTCGCCCCCCTCCTCTGACTTTCCTTGCTTATCTCTTCCATATCTCACTTATACTTACTGTCCCCGTCCCTGTATCCATCTGCACGCTCACCGCATGTCTCTCTATTTCAGGACTCTCCACCAATGGTAATAAATAATCACTGCTCGCACCTAAATTGATTGTCACAAATTTCACACTAACACCACTCGTACCTACCTGACTGTAAAACCTCACCGTACACGTGCTCCCACTCATCTCACCTGTCTTTATCTGCGCCAACCCCCTCAAACCCAAACAATAAAAACTAGCACTCCCAAACGCCGTACTACCACTACCATCATAATGCTCTGTTGCTGAAGCACTATAACTATCAAAACACTGCACCCTAAATCCCTCCACCTGGTCCCCAACCGCATCCGTCGTCAACGCCTCAAACGTATACCCGGCACCATTCACCACAGAGACCATTACCAACCACATCCCCATCGCTAAATAAAGTCTTTTCATTTTACCCATCCTTTAATTGCTGTCCCACGAATGTATCTCCCGATGATGCCTT
>CAZBCT010000140.1:0-7525 GCA_964490485.1 uncultured Candidatus Brocadia sp.
AGCAAACATGGAATTAAATGTCCAGCTTTATTTATGGGTATAGGGCAGGGCTAGCCCTGCCCTTTACCCACAAAAGGATACTAAAAATATCAACCACTCCTCAGGAGGAACCCTTCACACATGAGTTGCAATTGAGCATAACCGTTCCACATTACCTGATGTCCAGGAGGCGGATCGCTGGAGCGGCCAAGGTAACCGCCAATCTTCGCTACCAATTTAACCATAGACCCTAAAGAGCACGGAAGGTGGAGGCTTTTTTTTTAGCATAAGCTCGTAATACCTCAACCTCTATGTCCGAAAACAATACCTCCGGTGGCCAGTCTCCTTCTGCAACTCCACCGTATGCATGAGCTGGTTGCCCGGCTTTATCCGCCGCAATCTCAACAAGCCTCTGGCTCAATCGCTCATCTCCCAAAGACGCACCCCCAAATTCCTTTTCCGCCCAGTCCCCGCCCTCAATACCCGCAGTGATATCGATCACCCCTAAACCACTCCCTTCCCTTCGGGAAGTCCCATCTTCCTGCGAAAATTCTCATCAAGAGGATACCCATAAATATCCTTTCTGCTCTCCCCTCTTTTCCTGAAAACGTCCTGTCTGCCACGACCTTTGGTACGACCAAGGTACTGCCAATTGGCTGCCCGGCAACATGTCCCACGATAATGGCTGGTATCCACAAAGCTCTCCAAAAGGAGGGGACGATGGCCATACCGTCCTTCAAAATCCCTGGGAAACTCCCGCACAGCCATCCCAAGCACTCGGGATGCAAGGTTATTGGCAGGATACGCCGGGGCGAATCAGAAAACGACTTATGTTTACCACGTGGTGTAAATTCGCCCGCCGTGTATCCCAATCTCACCCTATCCACCGATCACGAGCCTCCACATGTAATGCGGAGGAACTAAATCCCAGTCCTCCCAGCCACCCATGCTCTGTCTTCCCCAGATAGTAGAGTTGACGCCCTACCAATGGCCCTGCTCCCCGCGGATGTTCCTCTATCATCATCTCGTTCCCTATCCGCATCTGGTCTTCCGTTTCTACCATCATTAACCGTAATTCTCTTATTTCGCTGGCGTTGCCGGATACTTCTTTTGCCTCCGCCACCCCTTCTGCAAGACACATTGGACTTCTTTTGCCGCGGAGGGTACCAGGCTGAGGAAGCACGATGTGCTTCTTGCGCTCCAACTCCCGGAGCGCTTTTATGCATCCAGCACTCTGTCTCTCCCCACGTGGGTCGAAAAATCCAAAGGTATCGCAAAGCTGATTGGCCAGCTCGGTCCTTGTTATGTCTTGGGTATTGGAGAGTATGCTACGAACATATTCAATTGCTTCCGATTGTGATAGGGTTCTGTTTATTTGATTTTGTGTTTCCATGTCTACAGCTTAGCACACATGGAATAAATTGTTCAGTGTTATTTATGGGTATAGGGCAGGGCAAGCATCTTTCTCAAGTACTGGATTTCCCTGAGCAAGAGGATGATAATAATACGGAGAATCCAGAGTAGGGCAGAGAAACACTCCAAAGAAGCGCCGGTGGTATATTTCTTAGGGGATGCCATAGAGAGCCTTCCGGAAGTTTGGGATAAGGGGATAGAGATAGATGTCCTTGATGGGTGCACGAATGGTATTGTATCGGTCATTTCGGGTTCGCCCTTTTGTTTGGCCGACGAGCTGCCAATTGGCAGCCTTGTAACAGGTACCCAGAAAGCGTTCCCGCTCGACAAAGGTTTCGAGCAGATAAACGGGATGTCCGTATTTGTGTGCGAAATCGTTCCTGATGCGGCGAGCAATAAGCCCAAGAATGTGACTTGCCAGATGGGGAACGCGTACCCAGGGAAGAATAAGAAAACGCAGGTTATTGGCGATGAAGTGGAGATGCTGTTTCCTGGCCGGAATATCCCAGCCGATGAATGAGTCGCGGGGTGCAACCTTCCAGGCAGGAGAGCCAAAGAGGAGACAAGCAAGCGGATTGGCATTGCGGTCGAAAACGAGATACTTTAGATTTTCACCCGCCGTCCTTGAGAAGCCAAGATAGTGGTAAAGCGCAAGCAAGGTATGAAAGAGGGTCTTGTGTTCGTCTTTTTGAACACGTTCGATGTGAAGCGGAACAAGTGTTTTCAAACTGGCGTGAATAGGAGATTGCCGGTGTTGGACAGGATGAACCAGCCGATTTCGAAGGGAGTTATAAGCTTGGGCGCGACGGGGCGGCAAAGTAATAAGACCGAGCTTTTCCAGTTTGAGAAGGAGGCCGCGACATGCCATGTCTTTGTATTGACCATTGTGAGCTTTCCAATCCCAGGCAATGCAGAGTTCCCGGGAGAGTTTCGTCCTATGCCAATGGGGATGCTCGTCCATGAAGCTTTGGATACGTTGGATATCGGAGGACGTGATGCCGCGTCCACGTATTGTCATGGTTGTTTCCATGACGGGGAGTATAACAAATGAAACGGTGTGAGGCCAGAAAAAAATGCCCCTATGAATTTGTTTCTTTCACATCAGGGGGTGAATTGTTACGATCTTTCTTCCATGCACAAATAAACCGGGACGTCTTTACCATGCCGTCGAATCCAGGACGTCATTTTTTTGTACATAGAAATCCGCATGTTTTTCGGGTAGCGGAGCTTGCCATCGTGACCTGCAAAAAATTCCTCATCGAGGAGGGTGTTGTCCGGAAAACGGTTTTCCATAATCTTCTTCAGTCGTGGCGTCATACGAAGCGTGCCGAGGCTTATCCATGCAACCTTCTCTGCGTCAACTGCTTGAAAGGTCATATCGACCAATGCCTCATAATCAGCCTCCCACTCCGGATAATAAATAACGGGGTCAAAGTGGAAGGCCACCCGGTAGCCGCAGGCAACGCACCTCTGCGCCGCCTCCAGTCTTTGCGCTAATGGAGCGGTGAAGTACTCAACGGTTTCCACGATTTTCTGAGGATTCAACGACCAGGAGACAATAATGTTTCGAGCCCCGGGAACAGAAGTTAAAAGGCCGACATTGTCACTCTTGGTCTTCAACTCGTACATCGTTTTTGGATAGGAGCGGAAAAAGTCAACGATCTGTGGTGAGTATCCTGTGATATGGTCGAACACCAGGGAATCGGTTAACTCACAAGAGCCACAGCGGATATTTCTTCCAAGACTCCTGAATGCTGCAAAAAAATCTTCGATATTGGCAGGCAGGATAATACCAGGAGAATTAATATAATCCTGCAGGACACAATAGGAGCATTCATACGGACATCCACTTCCCAGATTGACGACAAAATAACCGCAGAACACCGATTTGCTGGAACAGGGACATTTTTTGAAAAAATCATATTCCTCGCGTACGAGATAAAAGTTTTCCAGTCTTCTGTTGTAATCCTCAATACCGAACCGTCTCTTCCCAACGTGTTCTTTGTAAGTTTTTATTTTTTCAATATTACTTTCCGGAAATTGAGTCCTCACCCTGTTTGCCATCTCCGTGTGGAAAACGGATTCTTCAATAAACAGGTTTTTGGGCTGAATCCGCGGTTGCAAAGAAACATCAGCCTTCAGTTTTGGATCGATCGTGACATCGAAAAAAGTAGGCCTGATTTTTTGGCCTGTTTTAGTGAGAGATGGATAGCGTCGTTCAAGCAGATAATCTTTAATTTTGGAAAATCGAGTCGGTGGTTTCGGTAAACTCTCGGTGACCTTTGTATAATCGATGCGTTCACGTTTGGCAATCTCGAATAAGAGCCTGGATATTTCCTGTTGTTTGTTAATACCAAGGTAATGGTAGTATTGTCTGACGAATGCCTTGAGTTGTTCCGTGTTGACGATCATTGTCCTGGATTTAATTTCATAATCAACATCTTCAATAGTTCCTGTTTTTTCCGATAATGCATCAGGCTGTGTATGAATAAAAATAGCATGAGAAGCCACTTTTACACAGTTGTACTATTTGAACAACTTTTTGTCAAGAGAAGGAGTGAACGATTTATGATGGGTAACGTTATATCAAATGTTTCAACTGATAGCGTAGAAGCGGTAAAAATGGCAATAGACACCATGAAGATGCAGGGCGAGACGGTATTGAAACTTATTGAAGATCAGAAACAGCTAACACAACGTGTCAGTAATCCTGAAGGAGTAGGTAAAACAGTAGATGTTTATGCGTAAAATGCACCTTCATTCAAGCTTTTTTTCCAACGGTACGGCCTTTCCTGGCTTTGCCAGCATCTCCCCGTAAAGCGGACCAGGTATTTTCGCGAATGAACCAGGATCGTTTTGGACAGATAAGAGTAGAAATCATCCCTCAAGTATACAGCATACAAATCGTTCTTCATATCCTTGAAAAATTTCCCAGAATAAGATAACACTCATTTGATTCAAGAATACGAAATAGCGTTCGTATAAGGTTAACCTTGACAAATATCGGGGTGAGCCTTATAATCCCGATATTCTTGATGTTGTACGATGAGAACAGGATATTGCAATACGTGAGGTACTTTTCTCTAAAAATTCCCGGGAAAGGATGACATACGTTGCCTCAAGCATCTTCCACCTATTCCCTCGCCTTTTATGAATGGCTGGATATTTACCGTCCTAACGATTAACAGGTCACTTCACAACCGCCATACATACATTTGATATTCGTTCATGAATTATGAGCAAATTGTTTGACAACATACACATCGGCCAGATGACAGTAAAAAATCGGATTATGATGTCCGCCATGGACCTGGGATTCACTTCAGATGGCGCTATTAACGACCGGATTATCGATTTTTACCGGGAACGGGCAAAGGGTGGGGTTGGTATTATTGTTGTGGGCGGCTGTTATCCTGAAATGAACGGCAAGGTCTGGAAGAGTATTATCGGGCTGGACAAGGACGAATTAATTCCGGGGTTGAAAAAACTGACCGATGCCATTCATGGGTATGATGTTCGTGTCGCAGCACAAATCCTTCACGGTGGCCGGAGCGCCTCCTCCTTTTTTACCAAGATGCAGCCTGTTTCACCTTCCCCGCTAACCCATAAAAGCATCAAGCAGGAACCTCATGCCCTGACAATCCCAGAGATTAAAATGGTTATTGACAGTTATGTCGGCGCCACCATGAGGGTAAAGAAGGCAGGCTTCGATGCCGTGGAACTTCACGGCGGGATGGGTTATCTCATCAATCAGTTCCTCTCAAATGCCACCAACAAACGTGACGATGCGTACGGCGGAAACCTTGAAAACAGGACTCGTTTCGCGAGGGAGATGATTCGCGCAATAAAAGAGACAGTCGGGCAGGATTATCCCATAATCTTTCGCATGTCAGGGGACGACTTTGTAGAGGAGGGACTCCGGATACATGAAAGTCTGGAAATCGCTAAAATATTAGAACAGGCCGGCGCCGACGCCTTTAACGTATCTCCCGGCTGGCACGAGAGCAAGACGCCCATTATGCTGATGGCTATCCCACGGATGGCTTATGCATTCCTTTCAGAGAAGATCAAATCACAGGTGAAGGTGCCCGTGATTGCCTCCGTGAGGATAAATGACCTCAAACTGGCCGAAGAGATTTTAGAGCATGAACAGTCGGATATGGTGTCTGTTGGCAGGCCGCTTATCGTGGATCCGGAATTGCCAATGAAATATAAGAACGGATACCTTGAGGATATCCGAACCTGTATTGCATGCAATCAGGGGTGTTTTGATTCCTTGCTCAACTTTAAACCCGTTTCGTGTACCTACAATGCGATGGCAGGGCGTGAGGGTGAGTATAAGATAACCAGGGCGAGTAAGCCGAAAAAAGTGGTGGTTGTAGGCGGAGGTCCTGGCGGTATGGAGGCCGCTCGTGTCCTGGCATTACGGGGACACCATGTCACCCTCTATGAAAGAAACAACCAGCTGGGTGGTCAATTACGATATGCGTTTATTCCTCCCGGTCGTGAGGAAATTCAAAATATTATAACCTATCTGGAAAGGCAGATTGCGAAGCTCAAAGTGCAGGTAAAAACCGGAAAAGTAGCAGATCAACAGACATTAAAAGAAGAGCAGCCTGATGCGATAATTGTTGCTACCGGAGGGAATCCCATCATGTTGAATCTTCCCGGAATACAAGCGGAAAATGTGTGTGTCGCCAGTGATGTATTGGACGGTAAGGTGTCTGTCGGGAGAGACGTCGTCATTATCGGCGGTGGAACGGTGGGGTGTGAGGTGGCCTTGCATGTAGCCAAACAAGGGGCAATGCGGCCGGATGTGGCCTGTTTTCTCCTAAAGCACAAGGTGCTTGATGCCAGAGATGTGACTG
The DNA here is from genome assembly GCA_964490485.1 of uncultured Candidatus Brocadia sp. Lineage (GTDB taxonomy): Bacteria > Planctomycetota > Brocadiia > Brocadiales > Brocadiaceae > Brocadia. The sequence goes on from CAZBCT010000140.1 coordinate 6,261, forward strand.
AATACACCTCACGGGGAAACCGGAATGTTACCATCCTGGAAATGAAGAGAAAGCTTGGTGGAGGCTTTGGCATCTCCACACGATGGATCATCCTGAACGAGATAAAAGATGCCGGAGTAAGGGAGATAACGGAAGTAAAGGTAAAAGAAATTATAAGCAAACCCGGTAAAAATGGAAACGGAAACACGGGCGTGGTCTATGAAAAGGACGGACAGGAACATTTTATTGCGGCCGATACGGTTATTATTGCCGTGGGATACAGTTCTAATAACGATCTTCAAAGGCAAATAGACGGCAAATTCCCGGAGACATATTTCATTGGCGACTGCGTAAAGGTGCGTACCGCCCTTGAGGCCATCCACGAAGGTTTTGAGGTGGCGTTAAAGATATAAATATTGAGAAAGTATCATGGTGATAAAAGAATATATAGTAAACACAACAAAAGTTGTCATTGCGAACGAAGTGAAGCAATCCAAACCGTAGAGATTGCTTCGGGCTATCGCCCTCGCAATGACATGTGCATGGATACTTATTTATTACGTTTACTATAGTATAGGCACATGCTCTGGTTAGTGAAATGAAAGACATCCGCATGAATCGTGGTGATAACTCCGGTTATGACCACATTGAGTTTGAAAAAATTTCGGGGAATAATGGCAAGGCGATTGGTATTATCTCCATGAAAAAACCGCCCCGGAACTCTATCGGTTCGTGGCTGCTGGACGCTATCTATGACAAAATGGACCAGTATGAGGGAGACGATACGATTGGAGCTATTATTATCGCCAGCAAGCTCAGAGGGGTGTTCAGTGACGGTGCAGACCGTGACGAACTCTTTGGCTCGTGGATTTCCGGTCTCGTGGCTGAAAAGAATTACGAGCGATTCAAACGCGCCCACGATATGTTTGTCGAAATTGAAAATTGCAAAAAACCCGTTATTGCCGCTATTAATGGTGTTACCATTGGTGCGGGACTGGAGCTTGCTATGTTGTGTGATTTGCGGATTGCTTCGGAAACCTCTTTTTTTAGCCTGCCGGAGGCAAAGCCGGAACTGAGTATTATTCCCGGACTTGGTGGCACACAGCGCCTGCCGCGTTTTATCGGCGCAGCCCGCGCGAAAGAGATGTTGTTCCTCGGCAAGATGATCCGCGCTGAAACTGCTTTAGAATGGGGTCTTGTCAACCAGATTGTGCCGCATAAGGAAGTTTTGGATCATGCAATAGCTACGGCAAAGATTCTCCTGGAAAGGGATGCAAGGGCGCTCA
>CAZBCT010000141.1:0-7516 GCA_964490485.1 uncultured Candidatus Brocadia sp.
GTAACGGATGTGGAGCAAAGGGAGGCAGGAAGGTGGAGGTATGAAGTGGATAAGTCAGGAATCCAAACCAATGTGAGTGGCCGAGATGCCTAAGCAAATTGGAGAAATCTAGAGAAAACAGGATTGAACCTGGCCGAAAGCGGAATACCTGTTGACGGTCGTTATGAGATGAATGATGAGAAGCGCGGTCATCATTATTAGCCATGGGTTGTTCACAGTAACCACAGCCCATGTATTAATCAATCAATCCCGAAGGGGTAACCACTGACTGGAGAGCCGTATGCGGGAGACCCGCCTGTACGGTTCGGAGGGAGGGGAGGCGAAAGCCTTTCCTACCCCTATCCCCTATCTATAGGGGTCGGGGGTGTGTTATGGCAGATTTATACACCCCTTTATCCCCTCTTTTTAGAGAAGAATTACGAAAGTTTGAAATTCCTTAACATAAATTAACCCTGACAGGGTTAACTCACAAATTTCGCTCTTCGTTTGCCTGTCGGGCAGACAGAGATTTTGTCTTTTTTGATACGTTTAAATTTAGGACTTACCATGGAAAAATTATTTGGAACAGATGGCATACGGGGTATAGCAAATAGATTTCCCATGACGCCTGAAGTAGTATTAAATATTGGGAAAGCCACTGCTCATGTTTTCAGGGAAAAATACGGGAAGGAAAGGCCTAAACTCGTTATCGGCAGAGATACCAGACTGAGCGGCTGTATGATAGAAAAGGCACTGACATCCGGGATTTTATCCACAGGCGCCGATGCCTTCCTTGTTGGTCATATGCCAACACCTGCTATTGCTCATTTGACAAAATCGTTGAATCTTGATGCGGGTATCGTAATTAGCGCTTCACATAATCCTGCCGCAGATAATGGAATAAAGATTTTTCGTGGCGATGGCTATAAGTTGCCCGATACTGTTGAGGAAGAAATTGAAAGATATGTCTTATCAGAAGAGATAAAAACAGAGGATATTACCGGAAGTTTTATAGGAAATGCCTATAGCGTTGACGATGCAAAAGGAAGGTATATAGAATTTGCAAAATCTTCTGTAAAAGGCCTGAGTCTGGCGGGATTCAAAATTGTCTTAGATTGCGCCAATGGCGCCGCATATAATACAGCGCCACAGATATTCAGAGAGTTAGGCGCAGAAGTTGTTGTACTTAACGATAAGCCAGACGGACTTAACATAAACCTGAATTGCGGGGCGCTGCATCCTGAAAACATGATAGGAGTGATAAAAAAAGAGAAGGCGGATATTGGGATAGCGTTGGACGGCGATGCGGACAGGGTCATCGTTTGTGATGAAAAGGGAAACAACGTCGATGGCGACCACATCATTGCCATATGCGCTATTTACCTGAAAGAGAAAGGCGCATTAATAAAAAATTGCGTTGTCACCACGATTATGACAAACAAAGGATTTGACATTGCAATGGATAAAAAGAATATCCATGTTTTTAAGACAAAGGTAGGGGACAGATATGTCATTGATGAGATGAGAAAGCAAGGATATGTTCTGGGCGGGGAACAGTCCGGGCATATCATATTCTCAGATTACACAACAACCGGTGACGGAATCATCTCTTCCTTACAATTGTTGAGGATTATGAAAGAGAAAGGCGAAAAATTAAGTAATTTAAAGACATGTATGGAATCCCTGCCCCAGGTGCTTATAAACGTTAAGGTAAAAGAAAAAAGAGATATAGATACCCTGGAAGTAAAGAAGCTTATCAGGAAAACAGAGGAAAAACTGGGGAAAAAGGGAAGGGTGCTCGTCAGATATTCAGGAACGGAGAATTTGTGCCGGGTCATGATTGAAGGTGAGCAGAAAAAAGAGATTCAAAAAATGGCGAATGACATTGTCCACGGTTTAAGAAAAGAGATAGGTGGTTAAATTATGATACAAGCGGTAATACTGGCTGCGGGAAAAAGTACGAGGACCTGGCCATTGACATTAACAAAGCCAAAACCATTACTCAAAGTAATGAATAAAGAGATACTCAAACATAATCTGGATGCGTTGCAGGGATTGGTGGGCGAGGTTTTGGTAATCGTTGGATTTAAAAAGGAAATGATCATAGACGGGATCGGCCATAAATATGGGAAATTAAACATCCAGTATGTAGAACAAAAAGCACAGTTGGGCACAGGTCATGCCCTGAAATGTGTTGAACATCTGATTAAAAATAAATTTGTTGTTTTAGGTGGCGACGATATCTTTTCCCGGAAAGACATACAGTCATGTTTACGGCATAAATACGCTGTTTTGGGATGTAAAGTTGAAAACCCCAGCAGATTCGGCGTCTTTGTTTTGACAGGGAAAGAGGTGAGACAGATCGTTGAAAAGCCCCAGACATATGTATCAGATATCGCAAATACGGGACTCTATGTGTTTGATAAAGACATGTTCAAGTTTAAGCTAAAAAAAAGTCCACGGGGAGAATATGAAATCATTGACTATATCAATGCGCTTGTCAAAGAAGAGAGAGTGGTCTGTGAAACGGTAAAAGGACATTGGTTGTCGGTAGGATACCCATGGGATTTAATTCAGGTAAATAACGTTTTGGTCTCTGAAATAAAAGATGAAATCAAGGGAACAATTGAGAAGAACGTTACCGTAAAAGGGAAGATACATGTGGGAAAAGAGACGGTAATTTTATCGGGAACGTATATAGACGGGAATATTGTTATTGGCGAAAACTGCACGATAGGACCCAACTGTTTTTTACGAGGAAATACCTCTATCGGAAATAATTGCCATGTCGGGCAGGCAGTTGAGATAAAAAATAGTATTATTATGGATAAAGCAAAAGTTCCTCATCTTTCTTATATTGGAGACAGCGTTGTTGGAGAAAACAGTAATCTGGGCGCTGGGACAATAACGGCCAATTTAAGACATGACAATGAAAATGTGAAATCCGAAGTGAAAGGCGAACTCATTGATACCGGCAGAAGAAAATTTGGGGCTATAATCGCCGACGATGTTCATACAGGAATAAACACAACAATCTATCCCGGAAGAAAGCTTTGGCCAGGAATAGGCACCGGGCCTGGCGAAATCGTTGATAAAGATAGGAAGGTTTAAATAATTGTAACAGTGCAACTCACCGCAGAGAACGCCGAGATCGCTGAGAATGTAAGAGAGGTATAATCAGAAGTATTATACAAAATCTCTCTCTTCCTTTTATTAATGATGTGAAAAACCACGTCCTGTGGGCGTGGTCAGAGTTCAAAGGCTTTGCCAGTAAAACGACTCATTGTTACAATCTGAGTTGAGTAGCCCCCACAACATCAACAAAGGAATAACAAAAAAATATCGTTTCAGGATACTTACCGGTCAAGTAGCTGAAGAAATATATACTTCTTACTCAAGATTCATCAGCACTGCAGGCTTCTTGCCCCTAAGCTTTCAACTTAAATACGAAAGACCCTTAGTTTTTCAAAGAACAAAATTGCAAAAAACCAATAATCCTCATAAATTGAGGTTATTCAACAAAGTCATATATTAGTGCCGTCTTGATTGCAAGCGTGAATTAGGTTTTATAAAAATCTTTAGAGTGTAAATCAGAAAGCTGCGCCTATGGTAAAAGTAACTACATGCTTTTTTCTACCCAGTTCTTCTTCATCTTCATCATCCGATGATGATTCACGGTCTTCGTACCAGTAACTTAGTTCTGTAAACAACCACTTTTGGATCTTGTAATCAATTGAAGTCCTGAATCCCCATGTAAATACTTCTGTATTCGATGTCTTCTCCTGAGTAGCAGGAAAATCCATTAACTGATAGTAGTTTGTCAGGCTGGCCTCTATTTTTCCCGTTAATTTTCTGGCAAAAGTTGCGTAGAGAGAATTCAATTCGTAAAAACCTTGATTAGAAGGCAAGAAGGTCTCTTCCTGGCTTCTCCGCAATAAGATGGAAAAATTGGTCAACGTATCAAGTTGTGTTTTTGATTCCAAAGAGAACACCATGCCGTCAAATTGATTAAATTCCTCTTGTTCATAATCACGCACGCGATAGCCTATTTTAAAATTTCCGGTGGTCTTCGCTGTCTCTTTCCATTGCACCCCAACCAAGGATTCGTAGACAACAGAATCACTTATGACGTTAGTAACATAATTTGTTTTGCCGAAATTAAATTCGGCTAAGGTATCCAATTTTGTAAGGAGCTTATATGTTAACCGTGTTCCAAATATTTGCTCATTATAATTTGAGTCCTCAAAAGAGTCGTAATGATGATTGTTGTTAAAATAAGAGATCTCTGAATCAAACCTGGCAAAATAGTTGGGGAGGGTAACGGTTGTGGTGAAATAGTTGGAGCTCCTCTTTATCCTTTGGTATAATTGCCCGTAAATAAAGTCAAAGGTTGGGGGTGTCTCCGTGTCTTCGAACCGTTCGTGCAGGGTAATACCGAGTCCGCGCGGGAGCGCTGTTTTAAATGTTCCGTCAACGTATTGATCTATATGCCCTTCTTCATGATTTTCTCGATATTCCAGAAAATTTGCGAGGTAACTCACACTGAATTCACTTTTCAGACCCCTGATCGGCAGGAAGAGATTTATCCCCGGCGAGTACATGGTAATAAAATCGGATTCCTCATTATCCGGGGTATCAAAAATATTATCATCAAATATCTCACTTATTGCAAACAGAGGGTGGAGCCGGAGGGGGCCTAGCTGTAGATTGCCTTGAGTACTGTCCGTCCGGGATAATTCAATTGGCACCGTATATTGAGCGTCGGCTTTGTTCCATGCTATTTGTTGGAAAAAGAGTACGAAGAGAAATATGAATAAATGAGCGCTTCGCATGTTTCTGTAACATGCAGCAGGATATTTGAGGTTTCTGAGCATCGTTCCTCGTCTAACGTCAGTTTATTGCGAAAACCTTCAATTAAGTTTTAAAACTTGAAAACGTCTCTTTAACCATATATAATAGCGTCATAATTTTACGATCATTATATAAAAGTTATTGGCCGTAATCAATGAGTTTATCTTTTAAACCATTCGTTTTCTCAGAATATACTACATGCATATTACCAACAAATACCCTTTATTCGCTGTTATGTTACTGGTTCTTTGTTCTTGCACTTCCACCGGACTGAAGGAAAATATACTGACAGGAAATAGCAATATTTCAAAAGGGGCACCAGAGATCCAGGCTATTGCAGGAGACGGTGGAGGTATAAACGATAAGAAACGGGTCGATTATCGTATCCAGTGCAAAGATATCTTATATATTGACGTGTACAATGAGCCGGAATTAAGTTATGACCCACAAAAGCAGAGATCTTTGCGCGTTTCCACGGATGGCAGGATATCATTTCCCCTTATAGGCGGCATAGAGGTCGCAGGACTCACGCCGTTTCAGTTAGAACGGAAACTGGAAGGACTCTTGGGTGATGGATATCTGATAAATCCCCATGTCTCTGTTATCGTGGGGAATTATCATGGTTCGGTATGTGTCCTCGGAGAGGTCAGAAGTCCAGGGGAGATAAATTTGCAGGACAAAGAAATTACCGTTGTTGAGGCGATTTCTATGAAGGGGGGATTTACTGATATTGCCTCTCCAAACCGCACTTACATCGTCAGGATGGATAATGGTATCAAAAAAATAATACCGGTAAAGGTAAACAAGATTATTAAAAGCAAAAACGGCGAGGATATTATTCTGAAACACGGTGACACGGTGGTTGTTCCTGAGGCGTTTTTTTGAGGATAACTGCGCACCGCTGATGGCCAATTCAGTGGTGGTGTAAGATTTAAATCGTTTGTTGAGTGAAAGTTGTTCGGTAGTTTTCAGATCATCAGCCGATCCTTCCCGCAGTCGTTCATCCACAATCTCAAATCCATTTTTATGAAACAAATCAAGAAGGCATATTTGAACCCGAATCCCAAGGTAGAAAAAGGGGGAAGGTAAAAAAATTAATACTTGAATCTTGCACCAAACAGACCACTCCCGTGTGAGCGATAAAATTTATCAAACCAGCATCAATATCACTAGCCAGCATTTCTCATAGAGGGTAATTTGTGATATCAAAAGGTCTCGGGATACGCTACAAGGTTGCTTTATCAGACTGTCTCTTCGGTTTTTCTGCAATAAAATTGAATAGCTTAACGATTTCATTGATCCTATCACCGGGACATACCGTCAAAAGGCGTATTTTGGGCGTAGCACTTCCCTCCGGCTTAGCAATCTACTACACGGGCAACTCTTTTCTGAATCTCAACAGAGCATCGGATACGCTTTACGAATGTTTTGAAAAGCGAGCTGAAAGATTTCTTTATAGGGATAAGCACTGGACAGACAAACTGCTATTCTCCTTACGCTCACCTTTACCTGTGCACCAATCTTGAGCAGTTTCGTGCGGATTGTGTTGCACTGTGCTTGTGAGAATTCTGCTGAACAAAGCCCTACGCTATCCGCCTTAATTCGTTGAGTAACACATAGGCCACTGACGAGAACCACAGCCTCAGTTGATTGGCACGCATCGTCTCGGTGCTTGTCCGGTCGGCAAACAAATGCAACTGCTGTTCCTTGATCCTGTTTTCCATCTCACCCCGCGCACAATACTCTTGCGCATAAAGACTCCTGGCGTCTCTCTCCTCAGATTTGAGTGATGTTACTACAAACCGCGGATTTGGTCCCTTCTCTAAATATTCCGCCTTGCCAACTACCCGACGTTCCCGAGGCCAACTCTTCACCGTTTTATAGAAAAAGTCTTTATACACCCTGGATGCTCTTCCTGTCTGCTCATACTGTTTTTTTGCCTCTTCCATTTCACCGTGTATCTCTTCTTGTAATCGAGAATTCCTTGCAAGCCCAAAAAGATAGTCTGCCTGGTTTGCTTCACACCAACCCATGATCTCTTCCCTCGCAAACCCTGAATCGCCCCGCACCACAATCTTCACCTCCGGCCACTGGCTCCGAATGTGGTTGACGATCCGCTCTATCTCCTCTTTTGCCCCTTCGCTTGCATCCACCCCTGACGTCCTTAATTTCGCACATAATATATAGTCATCGCAAAATATATACAGGGGTAAATAACAATACCCCCCATAATATCCATGAAAAAAACGACCTTCCTGACTCCCGTGTATCGGGTCATCCGTCGCATCCAAATCCAAAACAATTCGCTCCGGCTTCTCTTTGTGCGATCTCAAAAATGCATCAACAAAAAATCGCTCTATCTTCTCCCCTTGATAAACAATCTTCTTATATCGACTCTCTTTTCCGGCATCTGCAGGCGTTAACTCCAGACGGTTCAACGTGCTCTTGCCTGCCAACGCCTTCCCCTTTTCATTCTTGCTTCGCCTATCCTGCCCTGTCGGGTCTTGCTTCTTGCACAAAACTGCCAACAATGGGTCTATCCTCAATTGATCATGATCATTCAAGTCCTCATAGCCTAACGCTATCTCGTATATCCTCTGGGATAATAATTCTTCTACCGTATGCTCTATTGCCTCCTGATCACGATAATCGCTAAAACACCTGGAAAACTCTTTCATGAAACCTC
>CAZBCT010000142.1:0-7297 GCA_964490485.1 uncultured Candidatus Brocadia sp.
ATCATGCAGTCTGAAAAACGAGCATAAAAAACAAGAAGTTGGTGGATAGTAGTACGAAGGGAAACTTACAAAAAAATGTATCTGTGATATATATCAATTTTCATGCCCGAAGGGCTTTCAGTATATAGCAGGGGGTGAAGCCCCCTGCAAATGAATAAAAAAATGGTTAGCCCTGAAAGGGTGAAAGGAAAAACTCATTTTCTTCCATCACTTGCTCTCCTATGAAATATTTTCCTGTAGGAAAACTTGATATCCGCCTGCTGGAAAAGCTCCTTAACTCAAACCCGATTACTGACCCGAGAATCATTGTAGGTCCCAGGATTGGTGAGGATGCAGCCGTCATCGATTTTGGGAAAAAATACCTTGTCGCCAAAACTGACCCCATTACCTTTACCACCCACCGTATCGGCTGGTATGCCGTCAACGTAAACGCCAATGACATTGCCACCATGGGGGCAACTCCCAAGTGGTTCCTGGCAACACTCCTGCTGCCTGAAGGGAAGACAAACAGAAAGCTGGTCACGCGTATATTTCAAGACATTATGAAATCGACCCAAAAACTCAACATCGCTCTGTGCGGCGGACACACCGAAATTTCGTATAAAATCGATCGTCCCATTGTCGTTGGCCACATGCTGGGTGAAGTGGAAAGGGACAAGCTTGTGGTAAGCTCAAATGCAAAACCAGGTGATGACCTTTTACTTACCAAGGGGGTTGCTATTGAAGGAACAGCCATTATTGCACGTGAAAAGTTTGCATTTATCCGGAAGCATCTTGGTGTCCGGTTTCTCAAAAGGGCACAGGCATTCATTGACAAGCCCGGATTGAGTGTCGTTGCGGATGCCTTGCTGGCAAATACCGTAGCCAGCATTCATGCCATGCATGACCCAACGGAGGGTGGGCTATCTACCGGCATTCTGGAGCTTACGAAGGCTTCAGGAACGGGAGCTATCATTTACGCAGAAAAGATCCCATGCTATACAGAAACTGATGAGATATGCAAATTGTTCGGCATCCACCCGCTTGGCCTTATTGCGTCAGGTTCACTGCTGATCGCACTTCACCCCGCGGATACCAATAAAGTCGTTGCCATCCTTGGAAAGAATGGTATCGCATGCACTCAGATCGGCAAGCTTACGAAGAAAACCGATGGATTAAGGCTGTTAACAAAAGGAAAACTGGTAAGCATGCCTACCTTTAAGGTAGATGAGATCACGAAAGTTTTGTAGTGATAAACCGGTACAGCAAACTATAGTAAACGTATTACATAAGTTGACATGTACAGGTCATTGCGAGCGACAGCGAAGCAATCCCACCATAGAGACTCCTTCGGGCTAGTGCCCTCGCATGCTTTTTCATAGATGAACACCTGCTACAGCTTCGTGCTGGTTCACTCGTCTTCGATTGAAGCAAAACATCCCGTGCTGGTTCAATTGTCCACAAGTGAGCCGAAACATTTGATATTTCCGGGCTTTTAAAGAATGTCCAGTTTTTAAATCAAATGCCGGTATGCATGAGCATGGGTAGTTTGCCGGTTCTGTTCTTGCTTACACCCTCTCCTCATATACCTTGACATAATATCCTCTGTTTTGTAGTATCTTATCATGAAAATTACTCTTCTAAAATGAGAATTTATGCCTACCAGTCTCCCCGATCAGCATTTACCTCCGACATATCAAACTGACGTTGTACCGGGAAACCAGAACACGCCAAAAAATCAACCACCTCAAAAATTATACGCTGAAGTGGTAGTCAATATCCCTTTGCAAAAGGTGTTTCATTACAGCGTCCCCACACACTTACGAGAAAATCTTACCCCCGGTATGCGGATAAGAATACCCTTTGGAAACAAAATAACAACCGGTTTTTGTGTTGGATTTACCGATATCCCCTTTACTGATAAAACAAAAGACGTCTTAAATGTCCTCGATAAAGAACCGTTGATTGATGACACCATGCTGAAGATCACCCGATGGTTATCGTCTCATTACTGCTGTGGATGGGGAGAAGCAATCGCTGCGGTTGTTCCGCCTGTGGTGCGTAGTAAGAAAAAAGAGCGGTGGAATACGTTTGTTCGGCGCAACGAACACACCGTGATGCCGGACCATGATGCCCTCGCCCAAATGAAAACCCGTGCACCCAGGCAGGCCAAGATACTGGAAATCCTTCTAGAACATCCTGGCGAAGTAAGCGCCAAAGAATTGATCCGCATCAGCGGCTGCAAGATGCCCGGACTTCGTCAATTGGAGAAAAAAGGTTTAATCACGATTGAAAATAAACCCTGCGATGTTACAAACACGATGCACCCTGCGGGACAATTGCAACAACACCTAACCCTTACCGAGGATCAGCAAAAGGCCTTCGATACTATCTGCAAAAAACTTGATGAGCCTAAACTGTGCATACTGTTACTTCACGGTATAACCGGCAGCGGGAAGACTGAACTTTACCTTCAAACCATAACCAAGGTGCTCGAACAGGGCCGCAAGGCCATATATCTCGTCCCTGAGATATCCCTTACCCCACAAACCATTCAAAGGATAAAGGCGCGGTTCAACAAGGTTGCCGTATTGCACAGCAGTCTTCTGGGGACCGTCCACCAGTCACAATGGAACGATATTAAGGAAGACAAGGTGGATATCGTCATTGGCGCCCGATCCTCCATTTTTGCTCCCCTGAAGAACGTTGGGCTAATTATTATCGATGAAGAACATGAGAACACCTACAAACAAGAGAATATCCCGCGGTACAATGCCAGGGACATTGCCATCCTCAGGGCGACCTATGAGAATGCCATGGTAATCATGGGCACGGCGACACCCTCCCTGGAAAGTTATGATCAGGCGTTGAAAGGAAACTATGAAAAGATCGTCCTTTCCAGGCGGATTGGTGAACGGCAACTTCCTCCCGTCGATATTGTCGATATGGGTGAGGAGGTCCGCAAACGCCGGGGATACAACATTATTTCTCAGCGATTAGAATACTACATGAAACAATCCCTTGCCCGGAAGGAACAGGTGATCCTGTTTCTCAACCGCAGAGGTTTTGCGCCCTATATCAACTGTAAACGGTGCGGGTTTGTATTGAAATGCCAGCGTTGTGATATCCCCATGACCTTTCATAAAAAACTCAATACGATCTTATGCCATTATTGTTATGCAGAAAGCCGTCCGCCGGAATCTTGCCCGGATTGCCTGGCTAATACTATTAATTATCGTGGTTTTGGAACTGAAAAGATTGAAGATGAAATCAAGAACAGATTCCCCAATTATCAAATTATCCGAATGGACAGCGATTCTATGCGGGTGCGTGACTCCCATGAAAAGGCGCTGACTGCATTTGAACGGGGTGAGTTTCAAATATTACTTGGCACCCAAATGATTGCAAAAGGGCTGGATTTTCCCAATGTAACCCTCGTAGGAGTAATCTCGGCAGACACGATCCTGAACCTGCCTGATTTTCGTGCGAGCGAACGGACATTTCAACTCATCTCACAGGTTGCAGGCCGCACCGGCAGAGGAACAAAGGGAGGAAGAGTGGTGGTGCAATCCTACAACCCCAGACACTACAGCATCACGTATGCAACGGCACACGATTATGAAGGATTTGCAGGAAAAGAACTGGAATACAGAAAACAATTGAATTACCCCCCTTTTGGAAAACTGGCACGGATCGTCTTCCGCGGTCCGCACGAGGACAAGACCAAAGAAAAATCCGCTCTTGTTGCCGACAAGCTGAAAGAGATTGCAAAAACACCGGGTAGTCATCTGGAAATACTCGGACCATCACCTGCCCCCGTGACGAAGATCAACGATCTGTTCCGATGGCACCTTCTAGTAAAAGCACAGCACCACACGAGTATTCATAATGCCCTTCAGGGGATTGCAGAGGTGCTGAAGCCGTCAAAAGGCGTGCAAACGATGGTTGATGTGGACCCCTATATGATGTTATAATAAGACCCAAAAGAAACAAGCTTCTATTCCGAAAGAGGGCGGGAAAACGTGGCATATGCAGGCAATTTTAAAACATATGAGATCGATACATTAGTAAATCAGCATGAAAAAGAAAATACTCGTTGTTGTGACCAGTTTTGAAAAATATCCCAGCATGAATCGTCCCACTGGCTTGTGGCTCGGCGAGGCTGTTCATTTTGTCAGGAAGGTTGAAGCGGCCGGATACGTCGTCGATTTTGTCAGCCCAAAAGGTGGATACACTCCCATTGACCCACACAGTCTGGCGATGGCAGAGCCAATCGACTGGGAGTGGTATCAGAACAAGGCGCTCATGAACCGACTTGGCACGACGCTGGCACCGAGTGCCGTCAATCCCGATGACTACATTGCCATATATTTCGCCGGTGGTCACGGCGTGGTTTGGGATTTTCCGGACAACGTTGAGCTGCAAGCTATTAGCCGACACATCTACGAGAGCGGAGGAGTTGTCTCCTCGGTGTGTCACGGTGCGGTAGGATTGCTCAACATCAAGTTGTCGGACGGCACCTTGCTCATCAAAGGCAAGAGGGTCACGGGTTTCTCCAACGCGGAGGAGAAGTTGGCGGAATTAGACAAGTATGTTCCTTATCTGACCGAGACCGCGTTGACCGCTCGCGGGGCGGTTTACCAGAAGACGGACAAACCCTGGGCTGCCTTTGCGGTTGAGGACAGCCGGGTTATTACCGGGCAGAATCCGGCGTCAGGAGGTGTGGTCGCTGACTTGCTGATTGCCTGGTTAAAGAAATATGATCGTGTCTCCTAACACCAAACGATATCTTCCGGTTATGTCTTTACAGACAGGGAATTGTCTTTCCGAACTTGTTTCGGAATCTCACACTTTTTGATAATCTTGAAATCAAGGGATTCTGAAATAAGCTTGCATTGCTGAAGATCAGGATTCAGAATGACAAAAGGGGTTTTCTTCTATTCTCGGACAACCTGCTTATTCTTGCCGTTAAGGATGTCTTATATCAATCTGATGGAATCCGCCTGCACCGGATAGCCTCTCATGAGTGATTTTCGAACCGGTAATTAACGGTCATTAAAGAAATACCTTCAAGGAATTACCGTTTTTCCCCTTTCATTTCTTTAAGTACAATACAAGTCAATCCATGAAGGCTGTAAACAAAATCCTTGATGATGTTAGAGGGGATAATTATAATGTTTCGTACAACTATTATAGATATACCCGACAGTCATGGGAAAGTATAAGCGTGGCGGGGCATAGTGGCCGTACCTAAAGTATAACGACAGAAAAGTTCAAAAAGTCTTGAAACAACTGAAGAATAACTTGCTGAATTTATAACCACCCCATCCCCTTCTTCGCAAGGAGAAGATGAAGGGGAGGTCTTCCACAGATTATTTAAATAAATCGTAACAATTTAGTCTTTTGAAAAGGTAGGGGCGAAGCATGTGCTACAATTGTCATAAATATGTTCATACCCAAACTGGCAAATGCTTCGCCCCTACACTGCGTGGCAAACATCGCTATCATTGGATTTTTTCAAAAGACTAAATTGTTACAATAAATCCTTATAGCTATCAGATAGCCTGAAAAACCGCACAAATAAATGAGAATTCCCTGTATAATAAATTTAATTTGGAGGTAATGAAATAAATCCTATGTCACCCAACGGACTGGACGCCAAAACGTTTTTCGAACATGAAGGGGGTATCACCTATAATGATTTTATCCTGCTTCCGGGTTATATCGATTTTGCACTCGATGAGATCAATCTTGAGACATACCTTACCCGCAATATTAAGATCAAAAGACCCATTGTCAGCTCACCTATGGATACAGTAACTGAATCCAGGATGGCAATCAGCATGGCCATGCTCGGAGGTATTGGTATCATTCATTACAGTAATAGTATCGAGATGCAGGCAAGGGAAGTGCGCCGGGTAAAGAGATATGAAAACGGATTTATATCAGAGCCCGTTGTTCTTGGTCCGAATAATACGATACATGATGTCGATGTCCTCAAGGAAACATACGGTTTCTCAGGTATTCCAATCACAGAAGACGGCACCCTGAATTCGAAGCTCGTTGGTATTGTTACGAAGCGGGATATTGATTTTGAGGCAAACCGAAGCAGAAAGGTAAAAGAGGTGATGACCACACAGCTGGTTACTGCACCTGCCGGCATTTCTCTTGCCGAAGGGAACAGGATTCTTAGAGAAAGCAAGAAGGGGAAACTTCCCCTGGTTGACAAGCAAGGCCGTCTTGTATCCCTGATGAGCCGTACCGACCTGCTGAAGAACGCGGACTTCCCCTGTGCTTCGAAAAGTAAGGACAAACAACTTATCGTGGGCGCTGCCCTTTCCACACGGGAAGATGACAAGGAACGCCTGGATGAACTGGTGAAGGCCGGTGTCGATGTCATCGTTATCGACTCGTCCCAGGGTAATTCCCTTTTTCAGATCAATACGATCCGGCATATAAAACAGAAATACCCTCATCTTGACGTGGTGGGAGGGAATGTCGTCACCGCCGGGCAGTGCAAATCGTTGATCGATGCTGGCGCCGATGCCCTCCGCATAGGCATGGGCAGCGGTTCAATCTGTATAACCCAGGATACCCTTGCGGTTGGAAGGGCGCAGGGTTCGGCAGTTTATCACACAGCAAAATATTCCAAAGAATACGCCAACATTCCTGTTATTGCCGATGGCGGCATAGCCCATATTGGACATATCGTAAAGGCGCTATCGCTGGGTGCAAGCACCGTCATGATGGGTGGTTTGCTTGCCGGAACCAGTGAATCTCCCGGCGAATATTTTTATGAGGGCGGGGTGCGCGTTAAAAAGTACCGGGGCATGGCATCTCATGAGGCTATGGAAAAAGGAGGCGGAAAACGATACCTTTCATCGGAAGACCGCATAAAAGTTGCGCAAGGTGTTACCGGCACGGTTGTTGATAAGGGTTCGGTCGTTAATCTCGTCCCCTATCTGATGCAAAGCCTGCTGCATTCTTTGCAAGAACTCGGATACCGAAGTATGCAGGAACTTCGTAACGGCATCTACGAGGGTACGCTTCGCTTTGAAAAACGATCCCAATCCGCCCAGGTGGAAGGAAGCGTTCATAACCTATACTCTTTCAAGGAACCACATTTGGGCCTACTGAGAATGGGGAGATAAATGTATAGTAAACGTATTAAATAAGTTGACATGTACTGGTCATTGTGAGCACATTCGCGTTGCTCAGTGGAAACTCCGCGAAGCCGAAGTTGCGAGCCCAAGCGAAGCAAATCCATGAGATTCCTCGCTTTGCTCGGAATGACAGTCATAGCAGAGATTGCTTCGGG
>CAZBCT010000143.1:0-7234 GCA_964490485.1 uncultured Candidatus Brocadia sp.
TCCTGAAAGGATGTCATGATTATAGCCAATTGATGCGTTTTTGCCTGTTAACCCCCGCAGGGGTGACATTGATTTTTAATGCCGGTGTAATGATAATTTTATTTCACCCCTTCAGGGTTATAGATTTTATCTGCCCATGGTTCTATAATCATTTCAGCCCTTCGGGCTTTTTTACCGCATCCTTGTCGTGAGCCTTGCCGAACGAGCGGATTTTGTTTTTATTACGTGTGAATACCTTCAAGTACGCCACATCTACAGAGAAAGGGGTTTTCAAAAAGCTAAAGTGTTACAATGATTTCAATTTCTCGATGTTTGCAAAGGGCTGATAGGATTGCCTGGTTTCTTTTCTTCGGTATAACATCTTTTCGATGAAGCGATTAATATAGCACGAAAAGAAATCAGAATGCAATAGAAAATCAAGGCATGGACAATCGGGAAAGGATTGGCAGCGCATGCAGTTCTTATCATAACAATAGGAAGCGTCAAGAAAAAACGCAAGAATGCATGATAAGATTTCATGAAAATGTCAGTACAAGACTTGAATAAGTGAGGTTTTCTGTTATAGTATAGCGAAATAGTGTGGGGGCGAAGCATTTGTTGTAAAAGGTAAGAACTTTATCTATCCTAATCAAACAGATGCTTCGCCCCTACCAGAAAAAAATGCATGGATATTTTCAAACGGCTAAACTATTACCATTTTTTATTAACAGCCGGATTGCGGAGACTGTTTCAAAAGAATTCCGGCTTTGCCTCGCAACCGATTCATTCCTCGCAATGACAAAAGAGCATATTGAAATTGTTTACCAGCGGCCTTATCCCTGAATGGGGTATAGATGGTAGAGGGTGTATATGGTAACATCAAATAAGGTAAAAAGGAGAATATTATGTTCAAGGGCTCGTATGTAGCATTAGTAACGCCCTTTAAAAACGGGCAAGTTGACTATCAAAAGATGAAAGAGCTTGTCGAATTTCACATTAAAAATGGGACTCAAGGAATTGTTCCCTGCGGTACAACAGGCGAATCTGCCACACTCTCTTTTGATGAACATGAACGGATGATCAATGAGGTTGTTACCATGGTCACAGGGCGGATACAGGTTCTGGCTGGAGCCGGTTCAAATAATACCATGGAAGCCCTGCGGCTGACCAGGCAGGCCAAAAAGGTTGGGGCAGATGGGGTATTGCTCATCACACCGTACTACAATAAACCCACCCCTGAGGGACTCTACCGGCATTACAAACTCATTGCAGAAGAGGTTGATATCCCCATTGTCCTGTACAACGTTCCGTCCAGGACCGGCATATCTATTTTACCGGAGACGGTGGCAAGGCTTTCCGAGATCAAAAATATCGTCGGAATTAAAGAGGCCAGCGGAAGCGTTGATCAAACGACGCAGATATTGCAACTTTGCAACATCACGGTTCTTTCTGGAGACGACTCTCTTACCCTGCCTATTATGTCAGTCGGGGGGAGAGGGGTAATATCTGTCGTCGCCAATGTTGTTCCTGCCGATACGGCCGCGTTAACCCGTTATTGTCTTGATGGAAATTTCGATGAGGCCAGGAAGTGCCATCACAAACTTTTTCCTCTGTGCAAAAGCATGTTTATTGAGACCAATCCGATCCCGGTAAAAACTGCAATGAAACTGTTGGGAAGGATAAATGGGGAGATGCGTTTGCCGCTTTGCGATATGACGAAAGAACACGAGAAGCAGTTAATGGGTGCATTGAAAAATTACGGTCTCATGTCGTAACCTAACCATAACCATAAAATTGGAACGAGACGGAAGGCTGTATGCCTTTTTTATTGACATTCAGTGGAATAACAACATATGATTGTAACAGTACGGATGTATCTATGATACATACGGGTTCATTTGCACGAGGGACGTAAAAAGGAGAAAACGATATGCCCGACTATGGTCAATACAGAAGACCGCAGGAAATCCGCATTGAAGATATACCCTGGGGATCGATCAAAAAGTTTATACCGCCGTCTTTGATTATCATTTTCATTATTATTACCGGATACACGTCCTTTTATACCGTGAAGGCAAATGAAGAGGCGGTGATTCTGCGGTTTGGCCGGTACACGGAAACTGTAGGTCCTGGGCTTCACACGAAGGTTCCTTATGGTATTGACAGGGTGTTGAAGGGAGAGGTAAAGCGTATCTACAACGAAGAATTTGGATTCAGGACGGAGTTCCGCGGTCCGTCTTTTATGGTCAACTATGATTATCCGGACGCAGTTGAAGAGAAATTGATGCTTACCGGTGATCTTAACTGCGCCGAGGTGCATTGGGTTATCCGGTACAAGATAAAGGCAATAGAGGAGTTCTATTTTAACGTGAGAAATGTCCGGGAAACGATTCGCGGAGTTTCACAGGCAGTTATGCGTACCCTGGTGGGTGACCGCTCTGTCGACGAAGTCTTAACGATTGGCAGGACAGAGATAGAGCAAAAGGCAAGGGAAGATATTCAGGGAGTTCTGGATAGTTACAAGTGTGGTATCGACATCCAGACGGTATTGTTGAAAGGAGTCGATCCGCCGGCGCCGGTGAAGGATGCCTTTAATGCGGTAAATCAGGCGATTCAAATCAGAGACAGAATTGTCAATGATGCCGAAGGTCAGAAGAATAAGATACTGCCGGCAGCGGAAGGGAAAAAAGAGCAGGTAATCAAAGAGGCTGAAGGATACCGGATTCGGAGAGTGAACGAGGCTACCGGAGATGTTAAGGCGTTCCTGGCGGTCTTTGAAGAATACAAAAAGGCTGAGGACGTAACCCGACGCAGGCTCTTTCTGGAAACGATGGCGAAGATTATTCCCAAATGTGAAAAGCTTTACGTTTTTGACAAGGAGATCGAAAATTTTTTACCCATCCTGGGACTTCATGAGGAAGGTGAAAAGAAATGAAAAAAATGGTTGTCATCATTGTAATCATCGTTGTGGCGATTGTGATTATCTGTTTGAAGGCGTCTCTCTACGTTGTGGATGTGAGACGGCAAGCGGTCATAACACAGTTTGGAAAACCTGTCAGAACCGTGACGGAACCAGGGCTTTGTGTGAAAACGCCCTTTATCCAGGAGGTCAGATACTTTGATAAAAGACTCCTGGAATGGAGCGGGGAACCCAGTGATATTCTGACACGGGACAAGGAGAACATAGGGGTAGGCACATGGGCGCGATGGAAGATCGCTGAGTCGCTGAAGTTCTATACCTCACTGGGTGCGGAAGATCGCGGGATGCGGGTATTGGATGAAGTAATCGAATCGGCAGTGAAAAACGTAGTCAGCGCCTATACTTTAAAGGAAGTGCTCAGGAATACGAACCGGAAGCTCGAATATACGACAAAGGAACTGGAAGAGGCGGAGGATATTAAAAAGGTACTGATTACCATGGGCCGCGACAAGATCGGCGAGGAGATCAGGAAGATGGCCTCTCGCGCACTGGAGGGCCGGTATGGCATTGAATTGGTTGACGTCCGGATCAAGTATATTAATTACGTGGAGGCCGTCATTCCCAAGATATATGATCGGATGCGGTCCGAGCGTATCCGTATTGCAAATAAGTACGAATCGGAGGGACGTAAGGAAGAGGCGGAAATTCTGGGTTCTATGAAAAGAGAACTGGAACGTATAGAGTCAGAAGGGTACCGGACAGCAGAGGAAATCAAAGGGCAAGCTGATGCCGAAGCGGTGAAGATTTATGCCGAGGCATACGAAAAGGCGCCCGAATTTTATTCCTTCACCAAAACGCTACAGACCTACGAATCAACATTTGACAAGCAGACGCATCTCATCCTGACTACCGATGGAGACTACTTCGGGTATCTAAAAAGTTTCCGGCAAGAAGGCAAGTCGGGGCAAGAGTAGATAGCCATCATACTTCTGAACCGGCATTTGCTCACTTTCCAGAGGTATCAAAGCAAGAAGAGGCAGAAATAGATATGCAACATCAGGCTAAAGTTCATGAAATCAAAACACGCGTCCGTTACCAGGAAACCGATCAGATGGGCATCGTCTATTACGCCAATTTCTTTGTTTATTTTGAGATGGGACGGACGGAGTATTTGAGGAATCTCGGGTTGCCATATTCGACGTTAGAAAAGGAGCAGATCTACTTTCCCGTTACTGAAGCGCACTGCAGATTTCGCTCACCTGCCCGTTATGATGATATCCTTATTATCCGGACATGGATTTCAGTACTGAAACATGCCACCGTGGAATTTCATCATACGGTAATCCGTGAAGGTGATAATACTCTGGTTGCGGAGGGTATTTCAAAACTGGCGTGTCTTAATGCAAGCCGTAAACCAACTCCTATGCCGGACAAACTGAAAAAACTTTTGGAATAAAAAAATATCGAATCATGATAAGAAGTAAGTATTTTTAATAAGTAGGGGAGAAACATTTGTTCGCTTTTAAAAAGCCTTTTCTCCAAACGTAGAAGCAAATCGCTCATTAAATGATTCATGGGTGAAGTGAAAATTCTGCGGGCCATATACTTCTACGCAATAAGCGGCACAAACAGCCCCGATCTTTGCAGCATGGATAATGTCTTTCTTTGATGACACAAGACCCTTCATTAACCCTGCCCGGTAAGCGTCACCAGCCCCGGTAGGGTCGTTTACCTGCTGTACTTTAGCAACGGGGATGTCAATGCTCCGTATGGTATTGTTTTCCCTATGCATGACAATGGAACCGTATTCCCCTTTTGTTACAATAAGGCTTTGTGTCTTTTCCAGGATGTCCTCAACGGTCATAGAAGTTTTTTCCTGGGTTAATTGCAGTTCGTAGTCATTGCAGATAAATATTTTTGATCCATGAATCAATTCGGTGAGCAGTTCTTTCGTCCAGGCGGGAAGTGACTGTCCGGGATCAAAAATATAGTCGATCCCTTTCTTCTTGTAAGTATTGGAGAAATTGACCATGTCACCCAAATTTCCTGGTGCTACAACGGCAAGGGTCTTTTTGACCTCGACAGTATCGAAATTAAAGCTGGAACTGTGTTTCATTGCACCCGGATTGAACGCTGTTATTTGATTGTCTGACTGGTCGGTAGTTATATAGGCGCCCGCTGTTAGCTCTTCAGGTATGACTTTTATATGTTGTGTGGAAATGTTGCGCTGTGTTAACCAGTTTCGGTACGGTTCAAAATCGCGTCCTGCCGTGGCTAGTATGGTAGGGGTTTCACCCATGAGGGAAAGGGCGTAGGCAATATTGCCGGCTGTGCCTCCAAAATTCTCCGTTATTCCATTGATCATAAAACATACGTTTAGCATATGTATTTTATCCGGCAGGATATGGTCAGAAAACTTTCCCGGAAAGTTCATGATCCTGTCATACGCCAATGATCCGGAAACAAAAATATTCATGGTAACTCCTTTTCAACTAGTGAATTATTGCAAAGTATCGAAGTAATCTATGTATAGGAATTTCGAACCAGAGTTCCTCCCCCTTGATGGGGGAGGCTAGGTGGGGGTGAGAGAAGAGTGACCACCCTCCCCTAGCCCCTCCCATCAAAGGGAGGGGAATGTTTAGTTGCCGAAGACCTAATTTAATGTATAGGAATTTCAAACAGATATTTTCCCCTCTAGAAAGAGGGGAATAAGGGGTGTGTAAATCGGTCGTAATACACTCCCGGCCCCTCTTTTTAGAGGGGAGATTTAAAGTAGCCGCCAAAGGCAGCCTAATTTAACGTAAAGGTATTTCAATCTTTTTTGTTAAGAAAATGAGTAAAATTCGTCAGTCAGCCTTTTGGCAGAAATTGACAAACGTTTTATTCATGTTCGTAAACTATGATGCTTGTAATGCATTTTATCCAACGATTTACTTAATTTTATCGTCATTCTCCAGAGATTTAGCGCAACGGAAGCCGATAGTGTCATTTTTGTAAGTAGGTTCGTCATAATCCCGATTTGCGCAACGGACGTGAACAATACCTGACCCATTCCATGAACCGCCGCGCAGCACCTTACATCCGCTCAGCGCTTTGCCAGTTGGAGAGGGTTTTAAATCATAAATGGAAATACCCACCTCTTCTGGCCTCCCAAAATAAGGGTTTTCTTCTGCCATCACCGGTCCCGGCGGGTTTTTGTCAGGGGCGCTATGATAGTAATGACTATCGTACCAGTCTGCTGTCCATTCCCACACGTTTCCTGCCATGTCGAAACATCCGTAAATACTTTGACCTTGTGGGTATTTTGTAACAGGGGTGGGCTTTTCAATCTTGACCTCGGCGCAGTTTAAGCGGGTTTTATCAAACTCATTTCCCCAGGGATATATCCTGCCGTCGGCACCACGGGCAGCCTTCTCCCATTCTGCCTCTGTGGGAAGCCTTTTCCCCAACCATGCCGCAAATGCCTCTGCCTCATACCACGAGATGTTTACCGCCGGGCAGTCGGGCTCGCCATGGAGAACACCGTCCACGTCGGTACTTTCCAGCAGGTTTGCCTGAATAAGATATTGCCATCCGGCGTCAGACCAAAAGGCCTTTTGCGTATAACCACCGGACTCGATAAATTTCTTATAGTGAGCATTGGTGACGGGATATTTGTCGATGAGGTAGGCATTCAAATAAACCTTTCGCTGGGGAATCTCATTTCCCAGCCGTTCCGCTTCAATGTTGCGGTCAAGTTCCAGCAACTTGTCAATATCCTGTTGTGTGCTGCCCATGAAAAACAGACCTTCAGGGATAAGTATCATGTCTTCCGGAAGGTCTTGTTTTCTTTCGCTTATGCGTATCATAATCTTGAAAGTTTATCATAGAATATTTGAAAGTCAAAATAGTTTCTCTTGTTTCCAATTGATTCAGGAAATAAAAATCAGTATCATCCATATCATGCCGTTAGTGTTGGTGCGAAAATACCCCTCACCCCAGCCCTTTCCCGCAACGGAGAGGGGGCTTTTCCTCCCCTGATCAGCCTGTGAGTGTCCGCACGCAGACAGGTGGGAGGGATGAAGGGCGGGTGGCATATTTTCATGCCCTTTTGCGGTAACTACTCAGCATACTCTCAATATGAGGCCTGAAAGGCCGAAAGAATATAGCAGGGGGCGGGAGCCCCCTGTCGTAAATAACAATAACAACAAGCCCTGGAGGGGCGAAAGGCTTCTTTAAGAAAAAAATTCCTTTCTCCCTTTCAGGGCTAATAACGGTATTCTCCATTTTCAGGGGGCTTCACCCCCATAAGCGCTAACTTGTTTCAGGTAATCTCGAAGTATTTTGATATCTGTG
>CAZBCT010000144.1:0-7150 GCA_964490485.1 uncultured Candidatus Brocadia sp.
AGCATTTTTGCCTGTTAACCCCGCAGGGGTGACATTGATTTTTAATGCCGGTGTAATGGTAATTTTATTTCACCCCTTCAGGGTTATAGATTTTATCTGCCCATGGTTCTATAATCATTTCAGCCCTGCGGATTTTGTTTTTATTGCGTGTGAATACTTTCAGGTACGCAACACCTACAGAGATAGGGGGTTTTCAAAAAGCTAAAGTGTTACGAAGAAAGAAATTTCTGTACAATTAGAGAAGGATACCAGCGATATGCGTCCAGAGTATGATTTTACAAAGATGGCTGGTGGTGTTCGAGGAAAGTATTACAAAGATTATCGTACAGGGCATACGGTAAAGATTCACAAAGCTGACGGAACAGCTCTCGTGCAACATTCAAACTTGAAGAAGGTGCCGTGATGCTTGAACCGGATATACGAAAGTATTTTCCTGACGCAGAGGCTGTGAATAGTGCTTTGCGATGCTTAATTCCTCTGCTCCCCAAAAAGCGCAGAGCAAAGATAAAACAAGCCTAATAAGGCGCTCCATCTAACCACCATTCCGCTACGTTCCACAGCGGCAGGTGAGCTTTGCTGATAAAAATAGATTTACTATTCAATAACTATTTTAAATAAAAAAGATTTTTTATACAAATCTGTGCATGACATAAATATCTACCAAGCCAAGATTCCTGTGATTAAATACTTTTGGCACAGTCCCAACAATCTTAAACCCGAGTTTTAACCATAACTGTATTGCAACAAGATTTGTACTCACAACAAAATTAAATTGTATCGCTGAAAAACCAAGCTTCCTTGCCTGTCGTATGGAATGGCTCCCCATGACCTTGCCTATGCCTTGTCCACGTGCCTCAGGATGCACCATATAAGCCGCATTTGCTACATGAGCGCCCAACCCCGGCTGATTCTTCCTCAGAATATAGGTCCCAACAAGTTTCTTCTGCAATTCTGCAACAAAGGTATGAACAGAAGGAGACATCCATAAAGTTTTGCAATCCTCTTTGCTGGCCTTTGGATCAAAGGCAAACGTATCACCCCTTTTTACGACTTGATGAAAAATCTCCCATATATCTTTAAAATCCGACTCTCTTGCCTTCCGAATCTTTATCATGTAAGCGCTTCCGGGTTCACACAATTATTCGGCTTTTGATTATGTAAGACGGCAATGATATTCTCGGCTGCCATAATAGCCATTTTAGCGCGGGTTCCATTGGTTGCACTGCCAAGATGGGGAGCGAGCACCACATTATCCAGTTCTGCAAGTCCTGGCTTTAATTTGGGTTCTTCCTCATAGACGTCGAGTCCTGCCCCTGCAATCTGCTTGCCTCTCAAGGCATTCACCAAAGCCCCTTCATCAATCACCGCACCCCGTCCGGTGTTTATAAGATACGCGGTTCTCTTCATCAATGAGAACTCTTGAGATCCAATCAAATGCCTGGTTTTTTCAGAAAGTGGGGAATGAATGGAAATGAAATCAGACTCACTGAGTAACGTCTCTAAATCGACCCGTTGAGCGCCGAGCATCTCTTCTAAGACAGCATTTCGACTCCTTTGTGTCATGTAAAGAACCCTCATATTCCATCCCCGCGACCGCATGGCCATGGCCGTTCCAATCCTTCCTGCTCCAATAATACCCAAGGTCTTTCCAACGAGGTCACCCCCGAGCAGCATCATGGGCGCCCAACCGGTAAATTTACCTGCCCGGGTAAGCTTATCGCCCTCCACAATTCTCCGGGTTATGGAAAATAGCAATGCCCAGGCCATATCGGCGGTGCTGTCCGTCAACACACCGGGTGTATTTGTTACGACGACGCCCCTGGCGGTGGCAGCTTTGACATCAACATTGTCGTATCCCACGGCATAATTGGCAACAATCTTCAGATTTGCTGCCTCTTGCATCAGGCGTGCATCGACCCTGTCTGAAAGCATCGTGATGATTGCGTCCCTGCCTTTTGCCTCCTTCAGCAGCTCGTCATAGCACAGTGACCTGTCATGCGGATTAACCTCCACCTTTTGGCAGGTATTTTTGAGAATATCAATGCCTTCTTCGGGAATCTTTCGGGTAATAAACACATTGAATGCCATTTGTTATTTCCTTTAATAACGATTTATTTACAATACTCCCTGTATAAAATCATATAATTTACAATAATTTTCTTCGCTTCCGGACGTAAGTCTTGTTTGAGATCCGCATTTTGTAAGACTTGTTCTATGATTTTCCATGCCTCACACCAATCCTGCTCAAAGGCTATTTGAGCCTTTACCAGGGCTAGTACCATCGAAACGGTAAAACTATCTTTCATCATCTTCTGTGCCTCTTCAAGTAATACGATCGCATTTTCCGGATGAAAATAGTCATCCATTGCGATAAGATAACCCAGGCAAAATATCTCATCAGCGCTGAGAAAATCAGTATCCAGCTCGGTAATTGACATATGGTATAATAACCCCAGATAGTACGTATAGAGCTCTGCATTGTTCTTCCCCTCAAACCGCCATGAAAGCGCATTAATTACGGCTGCCTTATGATCGATAGGGTTTTCCGGTGATGAGAGATATTCAGCAATTTCTACCCCCATTACGCCTTCCAGGTGTGCCCGCTGAACCATTTTGACATCCTTATAGGCCTCATAAAAATCGGTAGCGGTAATCGGCGAATCTGCTCTGCTTATTCCCGGAAATACAAACAGCAATATTAATAATAAAACGCCCTTCATTTTCTTTCTCATCTTAGCATCCATTCTGAATAACGAGATAAAAGTCTAATTCACACATATGGGTATTACTAAGATATTACCACCTTGTTTGTAGAGAAGCAATATTCAGTTTCTCATTTTCTTCCATTTTCTCTGTGTTCTTAGTGACCTCTGTGGTAAATTATGCCTTATGTCAAACTTTAAAACCTTATTTGGAATAGAACCTTCGGCAATTCAAAAAACCTGTGTCGTTGTTCCGTACCTTGCGCACGGCCTCCTCAAGTCACTTGGGGTTGAAGGATTGAAAAAAGGAAAGCTTTATGCAACGGCCAATACCGACACGTTTACCTTTATTAAAGCGGGTATTGGCACCCTGCTTGTTGGCGACGCCGTCTTATACCTGGAACAGACAAACTGTCAGGAGATCATCTATTTTGGCGCCTGCGGACTGGTACAGGCGACTGATCCGTTGTCGATTGGAAGTCTCGTTATTCCCACTAAATGCATGGCCTTCGAAGGCTTTACAGACGTCCTCTTAAAACAAACGGACAACATTACCTCCCACTACCCGGACAAAGAACTGTTTCAATCTTTTTTGAACACCGCACCTGCTCAAAATATTCAGCCGGTTACCGGGATGAGCATCGGGTCATTGAAGTGCGAAGAATCCTACAAGGAATTTTTACTTGAAAAAAGCGTTGAGGTAGTCGATATGGAGTGCTCGGCCTTTTTTAGCGCTGCCCAATATATCCGGAAAAAGGCAATCGCCCTTTTGTATGTAACCGATATCATCGGCAAAAAATCTTTTTTTGAATCATGGGAGCCGAATGATAAATCACGCATTGATCATGCAATTCAGACTGCATGTGCTGCGATACAGTTATTTTGCAGACGGTGATAACGTTGTAAATTTAAGTGAGAATACCAGTTTACCCCGTTCGTGGTGGGCATGTCGAACAAAGTACTCTGAATAGTTACCTCTTGGGATACTACTGATGAATATATTGATTGGGAAATGGAGAAATCTGTGTTAATCTTATTTGCAGAATACCTTTAGAAAGGGGGGCAGTAAAAATGAAACTTACAGCAATTATTGA
Source organism: uncultured Candidatus Brocadia sp. (assembly GCA_964490485.1). Classification (GTDB taxonomy): domain Bacteria; phylum Planctomycetota; class Brocadiia; order Brocadiales; family Brocadiaceae; genus Brocadia. Next base: position 3,797 of record CAZBCT010000144.1, read on the forward strand.
ACGTGAAGGTGGTGGATACGTATCGTTGTGTCCGGAGTTAGATATCGCAAGCCAAGGTGATACTATCGAACAAGCACGGGACAACCTTCGGGAGGCATTAGAACTTTTTTTCGAGTCAGCATCAACAGAAGAGATAAAACGTCGACTTCGCAACGATGTTTTCGTCACTCAGGTTGAGATAGCAGTTGGGTAAACTCCGTGTTCTTTCCGGTAAAGAGGTTTGTACTATCCTTGCCAAGCACGGTTTCCTTGAAGTGCGTCGGCGCGGTAGCCATATCATAATGCAAAAGAAACTGCCCGAAGAAACGATCACGGTTCCAGTTCCAGATCACAATGAAATCCGTATTGGAACTTTGCGGTCTATTATTCGCCAGTCTGGACTGCCCCGGAATGAATTTGAATCATGAGTTCACAGTGCCTGACAAAACGTTCCATCTGACCTCTGTTCCGCTATTGCTCCATAGCGACAGGTGAGATTGGTCGGTAAACAAAGGGAAGAAAAAATAACGACAGCACCTCCCGTTCTTCCTTTTGCATTCACTGATAATTCGTTATTGATTCTTCAAAATAGCCCTTGAATGTATTCAGGAGTTCTTTCTGCTTCATATTTTTATGCTTAGCGGTTAGGTGGGAGCATACCTGCTTTTTTATAGTTCTCAAAATATTTCTATGATCGTAAATGAACCTGGCCACATCCTGGATTTCCAGAGATAATGTGAGGGTCTCACCTTTTGGATTCCTAATGGAACAGCGCTCGTCCCACCCCAGCCAATCCCAGTTGCATGACAAGTTTAACTTCTTTTGAATAAAGTTCTGAAATATCGTCTGAAACCAGAGACGGTGATACCTGCCGTCAAATACTATGTATGCAGGCTCGCCCCAATGGCCTTCGCAGGATGACCATGTGGATATCCCCGTCAAAGAAACCGCTTTTACCAGACGCGCGATAAAAGGTTCAAGATCATATACCCGTATGGGAGGGAGTTGATTGCATGCCTTAAATTCATCAAATTTGCTGTATCTGTCCCGTTCCCAATTTAAGCGAAAAAGATCAATGGGAATTTCATGGGTAAAGAGTTCGGTCAGATAGTGATTGTTATTGATATCAAACAATTGTATATCTATAGAGTCAAAATAATGATGTTTGATTCGGGTAATATCTGTACTATCGTGTTCGTCAATAGCGTCCCAATGCGGCTTATGGTATATCTTTTTATAATCAATATGCTGCAGCGCTTCCAGGAATTCACCGTCCTCCCTGTGGGAATCGTGAGCAAGCCGCACATTCCCTGAGTTCCTGTCCCAGTCCAACAAAAATCCCCGTGCTGAAAAGATCTCATAAAAACGCTCGGCGTGCTCATTTTTGCCATGGGCTATTTTTTCAATAAACTTTCCTATAAGGGATGTGTTCATTCGTTTGACAGAAGTTTAGCGCGGTTACACCGCAATCAAAGCCTCTCTACCAAAGGGGAATCAAGTGTTTGTAAAAATATAGTAAACGCATAAAGAAAATTGTCATTGCGCGGGCGCTAGCCGGAAGCAATACCTGCTATGACGGTCATTCCGAACAAAGCGAGGAATCTTATGGGTTTGCTTCGCTTGGGCTCGCAACTTCGGCTTTGCGGAGTTTACACTGAGCAACGCGAATGTGCTTGCAATGACCAGCACACGTCAACTTGTTTAATACGTTTACTATGCTTACATAAAAAAGAGTTTTTTAAAGAGTAATAAGCACCCGTTTTTCTCCTGCAAATAATACTATAATAACCGCCGAGGAAATACAACTTTTAATATTGCTGGATTACATTTTTGCCTGATATAATTTCTTATCTTTCTCACTCTCTGCTAATTTATTATGTCCCGACAAAACATCATTGAGCATTTTTGGTCAATTTCCTGGAAAGCACAGATAGCCATCAGAAACGATCCTTAAACATATGAACAAAGGTTTTACCGCTGAAGATGCCCTGGGGTAACTATGTTGACATCAGAGTGGACGCCCCTGATTTGCTCGAAAAGGAAATTTTAGAAAAATACCCCGAAACGGTCATTCTTGGCTCCATCACAGAATGCTTCCAGCCTGTTGAAAAGAAATTCCGGCTCACCTGCAAGATGCTTGAAATTTTAAACAAGCACACGGTCTTCTATGTCATACTCACTCGTTCCCCCCTACATAGCGGAGTATATCCCTTTGCTCAACCACGGATTTTGCAAAAGAATCTATTTTAGGGTGAACAATGTTAGCAATACCTTCAAACAGCTCATTGAGCCGAAAACCCTGCCCCTTGATTCCCGAAATGATGCAATCTATAAACTGCTGGATGCCGGGATACCTGTCATACCGTATTATTCATCCCCCCTTTCCACTCCCTCTCCCCCTTCGGAGGATGATAAAAGGGGGAGGACGGGGGATTTGGTTGCGGCTGTGCATCGCTATGAAATTTGCCACATGCTGTTGACGTGTTACTCTTTCGCTTGCATTTTTCTGGTCATTCAGTACAATAACACCTTCCACTTTCTATGGTTTTTCTTTTCTTAAGTTTAACGTCAAATTGTTTATCTGAAAGCGATTAATATGACACCGATTCTTATAATAGCACCTCATCCGGATGACGCAGAAGGCGGTATGGGAGGCAGCATCCTGAAACTAGTCTCCCTTGGACATGATGTCCACATCCTCGACCTGACGAATGGCGAACCCACCCCGCATGGCAGTCCTGAAATCAGGCAGAAAGAATGGGAACAGTCAACGGCCCTGCTCGGTATAAAGAGCAGGACGGTGCTGGATTTGCCCAATCGTTATCTCATGGATAGCATCGAGGCTCGCAAAAAAGTCGCTGCCGTGATCCGGAAGATACGACCCCAAGTACTTTTCCTTCCTTACTGGATCGATGCACATCCTGATCATGTTCAAACCACACAAATCGGCGAGGCAGCCCGATTCTATGCAAAGCTGACAAAATCGGATATCCCCGGAGAGCCGTGTTATCCAACCCACATCTATTATTACCTCTGTTCCCATTTCCGCGTCCACGTAACCCCTTCATTTATTCTGGACATCAGCAGGGAATTTGAAAGGAAACTCCAGATTGCGCGGGTCTATCAATCACAGTTTGCTTATGATGGCGACCGTTGGAAATATATCAGCAATTCGATTACCGCGAGGAATCAATATTACGGCAATCTGATACGCGTTGATTATGGAGAGCCCTTTATGAGCCGGGAACAGGTTGGTTTAAAGGACATACGTGATATCGTATAGCAGCAAAGCTGCAACTAAAAGAATTTGACCACGAAGAACTTGGCGCTGCCTTTGGCCGCAACCAAATTCGAAATACAAATATCGAAATACGA
>CAZBCT010000145.1:0-7128 GCA_964490485.1 uncultured Candidatus Brocadia sp.
TGAAACATAGAACAACATGCCGCTCCGATGGAGCTTGTTTGTGGCATAATGGTTTGTCTATAAACATATCGCTCCTAACGGAGCTTTTCACAGTATTTTTAAAAAAACTAAACTATTGCAAAACTTGAGAGCTTACCGGAAGAAGGGTAACAAAAACATGGTGGGCATCGCCTTGCCAAATCAAACCTGTCCAGACTTTCGCAATTCGCGATAAAAAAAGGGCAATTTTGTGCGAGAATCTCCAGGAAATCCTTGATTTTCGTGGGGTAGATTTTCAAAAGGCCTTGTAGTGCCGACCTTTTTACACCGCCCCCTGAATTTACTGGCTTAGCGACTTGCCTACCCCTCGAATTGCGAAGGTCGGGCTAACACACCCGCAAAGACAACGTACTTTTGGCATCCACGATACACAGCGCTGCAAAAGTTGCAATCAAACATATTCTGCTTATCATCAACAATGCGACATGCGTTCTACCGATCTCGCGTCGAAGGCCTGTCGAAGGATAAATACATTGATTTCGTTTTTACCATATGATAGAGCACTTAATAGTTATTCAGGTCTGAAGGTAAAAATAAAAATGAGGTTATTAAATACCTTTATGCGTCAATTCACCTTTGCAGCAACAAAGAGAACGAGACCCCTTTTGTTCTTCTCCTTTACTCAAGCCTTTTAACAGACCATATCCCCCCTTTTATCTTCACCGAAGGTGCCGATACAGTCTCGGCTTTGGTTAAAGATGCGATTACGCCATCTGAAACATCTTCCATGAACGGTAAAAAAGATACGCAATACCTGGAGACTGCCTTGGCAGAAGAGCTTGCAACAGAGGCCGTCTGGTTTGGGTTTGCTCAAGAAGTTATCGTTGCGACACGTCGTGAAGCTCCCATCAGTAGGGTACCAAGCATAGTTACCGTTATTACGGCAGAGGAGATTAAGAATTTAGGGTATCGCACCTTCGTAGAAGTTTTAAGGACAGTGCCCGGATTTGAAATCGCAAAGGGTGGTATCTTTGGAACTACCTTACCCAACGCACGAGGTCTCGATTTTGCCGGGCAAATAAGGCTGATGATCGATGGACATCTTGTAAATAATCCATTCAGGGGAGATGCCTTCATAAATTTTGACAATTTTCCAGTAGAAAACATTCCCGGGATAGGACAGATGAAAGGGAAACTCGTGACGATTTACCCGCTTACGCCTTGCTCAATCTGTCTATTATTGGAAAGGAATTCTTCAAAACCATGGAGGTGCAGGGAACGGTGCTCAACCTGCTCGACAAAGACTATAGTGATCCTGGCTCTGTTTCAGTACCGGATGATCTGCCAAGACCGGGAAGGACATACTTTATCGGGTTAAGCCACAAATTTTAGCACCGGCAAGGTAATTGTTTCCCGGGGGTAAGTTCCGGTATGAGTTTTTCGGGGTTGTGGAACGCTATAGATTCTTCGTTCACACGAGGTGCTCGAGTGCGGTTACTGTGGCCTTTATCACATTTTCTTCTCCTGCCCTGAGGTGCTCTTTTGTTATCTTCCCTGTTTAAAAAATATTAAAAATTCTGTGACATATGTCACAGACAGTCTTGGAAATGCGTAGTATTATTATTTCAGAAAAAGAAGATGACGGACTTTGATAATCATATAAATAAGAGACTTATTATCCACAGAAAAACAACTTAGTAAATAGATAACTTTACCGGAATGTTTCCGGAAGATTAAGTATCTGTGTAATTCAAAAACAGGAGGATAGTATCATGTTAGGAAAATATTGTGCGGGTAGATTTATTTTGACAGTCGGGATTGTAAATGTTTTATTTATAGGCGCTACTCTGGCATTTCAGTACAGTCAGCCATCTGAGAATTCCGTTATGCATGAGAATGACACTCAGGTAAAACCAACAAGAAATTCGTGGTCGCGTGGAGGCAGTCAGCAGGAAGTTGCGTACAATCGAAAGCCGGATACTACGATCACAACAAAGAAAGGAACGTGGTTCCGTGGTGGTGTTCTCCACGATGCTGCGAAAAAAGAGAGAGTGCTTGTGGATAAATAGGAACAAAGAGAGTGTTCCGCTATAAACCCTAGTCAAATATCTGAAATTGCGTGTGTCATGACATACAAAGCCGTGATTGCAAAGTATGTCATGGCACACATAAGGTGGATACAAACGGGAGAGGGAAGAAAGGTGTTTTTGTGCCAAACATGTTAAAATTGAGAGACGTATCTCCTGGCTAAGGAAAGAGGGTCGTTTATGTTTCAGACCTCATATCTGAAAAAAGTTCCGTTATTTAGCAACTTCAATAATGACCATCTCGATCTACTTTACAAGGCAGGTCTTACGAGAAACTATCCGAAGGGTAGTACCATCGTATCACAGCATGGCCTAGGAGATGCTTTTTACATTGTGATTTCCGGCCGTGTAAAAATAACCCTCTTGCACGAAGATGGCAATGAAATTGTTCTTTACATCCTGAAAGAAGGCGATTTTTTTGGCGAATTATCTCTTTTGGACAACGAGCCAAGGTCTGCAAATGTCATTAGTTTGACAGAGACGACATTGTTCTTAATTACCCAGGGACGGTTTAAACAGTTAATAATATCGAATTCCGGGATGTTGGAAAAGGTACTCCAGGGCATCTGTAAACGATTGAGGGGTGCCAATGAAACGATAAAGAATTTTGTCTGCCTCGACGCCTACGAAAGAACCCTGTTCGTACTTCAGCAACTGGCTCTCACGCAAGGAACCAGGAAAGGAAATTATGTTGAGGTTTTCCATGCCCCCACGCATGAAGAGATATCAAAGATGGTCGGAGTATCCAGAGAAACAATATCAAGGATTATTCAGACATTAAAAAAGGATAAAAAATTAATTTTATACTCGAGGAGAAAAATTATTTTGAGGATGAAAGAGGAACGGTGACTTTCCCTCCTCTGATGGGAGGAATGAGGGGAAAGATGATGTGTTTTCATGCCCTTTTGTGAGTCTTCGGCTCATGATTGTTTCAGAAAACTTTTTTTAAGATGATTTTTTACCTCTTAACCCCGCAGGATTTTGTTTTTATTGCGTATGAATACCTTCAAGTACACCACACCTACAGAGAAAGGGTTTTTTCAAAAAGCTAAAGTGTTACCAATCAAGTAACCTTTGGTCATAACTAGCGACCAATCTCTGTGGCTCTGCGGACGACAACCAGCAGCATGGGGATGGCGAGGAGTTGCGAGCCGATGGACATGGAGATCATGGCCGTCATGGACCTCTCGTAACAGTATCCCATCAGCATACTCCCCAGGAACCAGGAGACCCCATAACAGAGGTCAAAGCACCCATAGGCGAAACCCCGCCGACCAGTCGGGGACATCTGGGCTACGGTCGCCTTGAACATCGCCTTCTGTGCCCCCATACCGAGTCCCCACAAGATCATCGCTGCGAATAGCCCGGCGGGGTGTCCCCTGAAGGCCAGGGGGGCGATGGGCGCAGTAAGCACGCAGACGCCAAGCAGGGCACGCGGGCCCATCCGATCGAATAGGAGTCCGAATCCCAGGGCGGACAACGCTTGAGATCCCATTACCACGGCGTACAGAACAGGTATCCTTGCCTCGGAGAGCAGTTCGTGCCCGCGGACGTGATAAGCCACCAGGGGGAAATCCAGGCTCCCCGCCGCGATCAAGGCCGCGGCGGCGAGGAACAACCAGCACGACCGGGGTAGTGGCCGATCAGTCGCTGCTCCGGCGGTCGCCTCCAACGTCCCTGGGTTGGAGTAAGCCCGTGCTCCAATCGAGAGAGTCACAAGCGTCAGCAGGGCTGGGATTGCCAGGGCTCCGAGGCACGTCCGATAGTCGGCATGAAAATACAGTGCGGCCGAGATCGCCAGCGGGCCGATCACCGCGCCGATCTGCCCCAGCGCCTCCTGCAGGCCGAAGCCCCAGCCTCGTCCGACAACCTGGGCAGCATGCGAGAGAATGGCATCGCGGGGCGGATTGCGGATCGCCTTGCCCGTTCGCTCCAGGGCGATCAACGCAGCCACCCATCCCCAATGGCCCGCCAGGGCCAGGAGCGGCACGGCGGCCATGTTCAGGCTGAAGCCGAGCAGCACGATGCCCCAATAGCGCCCGGTACGATCTGCCAGGTAGCCGGACCAGAAGCGGAGGCCGTAACCAATCAACTCCCCCAAGCCCACGACCATCCCCACTGCCGCGCCGCTGGCCCCCAGGGCTGCGAGATAAGGGCCGATAATGCTGCGGGCACTCTCATAAGTCGCGTCGGCAAACAGGCTCACCACCCCGAGCAGAAGTATCAGGCGCGATGCCGCCCGATGCTGGCTTGGTCCATCCACCGGGGCGGTTGTTGGTTGTGATGTCATGTCGTGCCGGCCCTCCGACCCTCACCGAATAATAATGAGCATACAATCTGTATAAAACGGCAAACGCCGAATTTCCCGATATAGATAGGAAGTTGCCGCATCTTCTTATTGTGCATGGTAACTACTTTTGCATCAAGCTTTTTCTGCATTTTCGACAATCGCACATTCCTGTTTATACAGGCGGTATAATCAGGATTAAAACGTATCGTCCGGGCTTCTGGCACCGTACCCGCCTTAGCTCAAGACATGGGTGTAGATCGGCGTCGTGCTGACGTCTTTGGCGAAGACAATCAGAGAGTATCATGTGCCGTTTTGTAATGTCAAGCTTCTCTTATGGTAAGATGATAGGAGATGATTGGAAATTGTTTCTTCTTTAAAAAGGATGATAATGCAAAAATAAAGAAGAAGGCAAGCTTTTTTCGTTCTTTCTGGGGAAAGAACAGGAGGCGAATCGTTCCAGATTATCCGATAAATGGTGTTTTAGCAAATACTAGATGGAGGTAGGGTTGAGAAGTTTTTCCAATTGTTAATGATTCAGGCGTGGGTTGTCTCCGCTGTTTTCTGGTAGAAGACAACCCCCACCCGCTGAACATGTTCGATCACGTCCGGATCGCTGATGTGTTGAAAGATGGACAGGTCGAAGGTATAGGGCAGGAGCAGGTCGTCTATCTCGTCCATGATACGGTAAAGCACCTTCAGTGTCAAATCCTCCCCACCCATCAACGTCAGGTCAATGTCGGAGCCGGTTTTGTAGTTGCCTTTGGCGCGCGAGCCGTAGAGGGTCGCCTTTTTTACTTGTGGATAGCGGGCAAACACAGATTGAATCTGTCTGATGGTAGATTCCTTTAAACCGAATTTCATGCCTGTTCCCCTTTGGTAAAGGGTTTTCAGCCCTTCAAGAAGTTGTCAGGCCAATAAGGGCGTTCAATCGCTACGGCTGTTTCGTAGACTTGCAGAAGGAACAGGTGTGGGGCATCTTATGCAAAGCAGGTTGCAGATCATCTCAGATTAATTGCACTTGACAAAAGTCTTCTATTGGTATACAATACCAAAAGTTAAGGCAGCATTAGCTAGACATGAAAAGATTACAGATGAGTTGGGCAATACCATTGAGATCAAGGTATGGCAGGTGACTGTTTCAAAAGACAAGCCGCACGGTTATAAATACTCTCTCGTTTATATTGTTGAGGATGAACGGATAATTGGGTATGACAATGCAGAAGAGAAAGGCGACCACAGGCATTATCGAAATAAGACAGAACCCTATGGATTTGTCAATCTCATAGGGTTGGTAAATGATTTTTATAAGGATATAAAAAAATACAAAGAAGGAAAATTATGAAAATTAAAAAAGTAAAGGTGGGCATAAAGGATATAAAAACATCCCTCAATGATTTTGTCAGGACTTGCGAGGCAATAGATCGCGGTGAAAAGATAAAAAAAGAAACGGGAGTTTACTTTACGAGTTTTAAAGCATTCAGAAAGGCATTAACCCCTAAACGAATCGAGTTATTACAAATAATCAAGGCGAAAAAACCTTCATCAATAAATCAGCTTGCAAGCATTGCAAAACGAGATATCAAAAATGTCGCTGAGGATGTAAAATATCTTGCACAGATAGGTCTTATCGAAAAAAAGAAGACAAAAAGGGAAATTTCTCCTTCTATTGGATATGATAAAATTCTATTAGAAATAGCGGTATGAAACGTTGAAATATTTTTCCCCTCCGATACCGTAGAAGGTGTGCATGGAAAAATCGCGGAATATTTTGAAAACGACACAAAGCTGGCATGGGTAGTCAATCCGGAAGAACAAACGGTTACGGTGTATCATTCTTCATACCCACACAAGCTCCCCACGAACAAAGACACCCTGGAGGGCGATGGTGTTCTGAAGGGCTTCTCTGTTCCGGTGGCTGCGTTGTTTGAATGGCCGGTTTAACCCAAACCTAAAATTAAGGGAAATGGGACCAAGTCTTTTAAGATGACAAATAGTTTGGGTGCGGAAACACAGGAGGGGGCAAACAGTGAAGCAGACGTCAATGGTCAAGCTGTATTTACGATTGCTGCTGAAGATAACACGGGTAACGCCTGAATTAAGCCGCGCCGCGAAGCGGCGTCGGCTTGAATGAATTGTTAGCCGTCAACTGGCGCATGTGGAGTTTGAAGAATGAGTTGATAGAACGCCAAATCTAGCCAGCGGCCGAATTTGAAGCCGGCTTGCTTGATGGTGCCGGCATGGCTGAATCCGAGCCGTTGATGGAGCAAGACACTGGCAATATTGCTTTCGTCAATGCCTCCAACCATGACGTGGTATTGCTGCTCTGTGGCTTTTGCGATGAGTTGCCCCATGAGTGCCTGCCCCAATCCCTTGCCGCGATGGTCTTGATGGATATAAACCGAATGCTCAACAGAATATTTGTATGCAGGCCAAGCGCGAAAAGTGCCGTAGCTTGCAAATCCAAGAAGCTCGTCAGCAGGTGAAATTGCGCCAATGACTGGGAAGTTGGAAGCTTGTTTGGTCTTGAACCATCCCGACATACTTTCAAGGCTGCGCGGTTTGTAATCATATAGCGCGGTGGAATTGATGATGGCCTCATTGAGTATTGAAAGGATTGCCTCTGAATGCTTTTCTTCGGTACAGGCCACGATCTCCACGGAATCTCTCCTTGACGGCTAACAATAATTAGACTGGCATTATAACTGCCCCCGGCACGCTGGGCTGTCAGTCTATTACGCCGGTATTTTGGATATAAAAATCTCATTATCTCAT
>CAZBCT010000146.1:0-7080 GCA_964490485.1 uncultured Candidatus Brocadia sp.
ACGGAAGTGAAGATCGATGGCGAAGAGTATCTGTTGATGTCTGAAGAGGACATTTTGGCTGTAATTGAATAATATTTGAGGAGGGGGTAATGGCTGCAAAAGAGATTATCTATGGGTACGATGCCAGTGAATCTATAAAAAGAGGCATTAAGAAATTGGCTCAGGCCGTTAAGGTCACTTTGGGGCCGAAGGGGCGCAATGTTATTATCGAAAAGAGTTTTGGTTCTCCTTCCGTAGTGAACGATGGCGTTACGGTTGCAAAGGAAATTGAGCTCGAAGACCCTTACGAAGATATGGGTGCAAAGATGGTGAAAGAGGCTGCATCCAAGACAAATGATATGGTGGGCGATGGCACCTCTACGGCAACGCTCCTGGCCGAGGCAATCTTCGAGGAAGGCCTTAAGAATATTACTGCAGGAGCAAATCCGGTAGATGTCAAACATGGCATTGAAAAGGCTGTGGATGCCCTGACAAAAGAATTAACCAGGATGAGTATTAAAATATCAGGCAAAAAAGAGATTGCACAAATTGCTACCATTGCCGGAAACAATGACGAAGAGATTGGAAATCAAATAGCCGATGCTATGGACAAGGTGGGTAAGGACGGGGTTATTACCGTGGAAGAGGGAAAAAGCCTTCAGACCACGGTGGACGTCGTAGAGGGAATGCAATTCGATAAAGGATATCTATCTCCTTATTTTGTGACCTCGCCGGAAACGATGGAAGCAATATTTGAGAATCCCTACATCCTGATATACGAGAAGAAATTATCTGTCATTAAAGACCTTGTTCCTTTATTAGAAAAGATTGCCAAATCAAGCAAGGCATTGATTATTATTGCTGAGGATGTCGAAGGAGAGGCTCTCAGTACGCTTGTTGTCAACAAACTCCGCGGAACCCTGCAATGTGCAGCCATAAAGGCGCCGGGTTTTGGTGACAGAAGAAAGGAAATGCTGGGAGACATTGCTGCCCTGACAGGAGCCAAAGCCCTGTTCGAAGATTTGGGCATCCAACTCTCCAGCGTGCAACTGACAGACCTCGGCAGGGCAAAAAAAGTGGTTATCGGCAAGGATGAAACCACAATCATTGAGGGAGTTGGTGATAAAAACGAAGTACAGGGAAGAATTGCGCAGATTAAGGCAGTAATAAGCACAACGACCTCTGACTATGATCGCGAGAAATTGCAGGAGCGTCTTGCAAAGCTTTCAGGAGGAATCGCACGAATTAACGTTGGGGCGGCTACGGAAGCGGAAATGAAGGAAAAGAAATATCGTGTTGAGGATGCGGTGCAAGCCACAAGGGCGGCAGTTGACGAAGGTATTCTGCCGGGTGGGGGAGTTGCCCTCATACGGGCATCGAAGGCCTTAGATAAAGTGTCTGTCAAGGGTGACGAGAAAGTTGGCGTAAACATTGTCAGGGTAGCCATCGAAAAACCCATTCAGCTGATTGCGGAGAATGCCGGCCTGGAAGGCGCAGTTATCCTGCAAAATGTGAAAGATGCTAAGGGTAATTATGGATATGATGCCTTTGGTGAAAGATATACCGACATGGTAGAATCCGGCATCATTGATGCGGCAAAGGTTGTAAAAGTAGCGCTGCAAAATGGCGCAAGCATTGCCACTCTGCTGCTGACGACCAATGCAGTTATTGGCGAGATACCCGAGGAGAAAGAGTCTGCGGCATCGGCCCCGTGCGGTCACAGGCATTGATGGTATGCGGACAGCGATTACAGTAGCACGGTCAAGTTTTTTAACTTGAACCCAGGTATTTTACAAGGCAAAAAATTTCAAATAAGGGTTCATGCTGCAAACCTGAACCCGCGAGAAAGTTCGAAGTAGAAATTACTCGATGAAAGGCGTTGCACCTGAACAGTCAACGCCTTTTTTATTTCCTGTTGATTTTCATACTTTTATGATTAAAATACCCTGACGCGACCGAGCCGGAAAAGACACAATCCGAGGCGCGAAATTCGTGAGTCAACCCTAGCAGGGCTAATGCTAAAAATCTCAAAATATTTTGTTACGCATTGAGTTGCGATACCTTTATGCCGCCGACCAATCAATACAACACCTATCAATCTCCCCTTTCTGAACGGTATGCCAGCAAAGAAATGTGCGCTCTCTTTTCTGATCAATATAAGTTCAGCACCTGGAGGCGACTCTGGATTGCACTTGCAGAGGCGCAGAAAGAACTTGGGTTAGAAGCGATTACCAGCGATCAAATCGATGAAATGCGACGCTTCCAGGATACAATCAACTTTGAAGTTGCACGGCAGTATGAGCGGAAACTCAGACACGACGTTATGTCGCATATCCACGCCTATGGTGAACAATGTCCCAAGGCAATGCCGATTATCCATCTCGGCGCAACCAGCGCCTATGTACAGGACAATACCGATCTTATCCAGATGAGAGAAGGGCTGCGCATCATCTTTGCAAAGCTGGTCAATGTTGTAAGCGCACTTTCAGGTCAGGCAATCAAATATAAAGACCTTGCAACCTTAAGTTTTACGCATTTCCAGCCTGCGCAACCAACCACATTAGGGAAACGTGTGTGCCTATGGATACAGGATTATCTCCTGGATACCGAAGAAGTGGAATTGCGAATCACAGGGCTGCGATTCCATGGCGTAAAAGGCACCACAGGTACCCAGGCAAGTTTCATGACACTTTTCCACAATGATACGGAAAAGGTCAAAAGATTGGACGAACTCGTTACGAAGAAAATGGGGTTTCATGGTTATTATCCGGTAACGGGTCAAACCTACAGCCGGAAAATCGACAGCCAGATCGTGTTTAGTCTGGCAGGTATTGCGCAATCTTCCCAAAAATTTTCGAATGATATGCGACTCTTGCAACATCTGAAAGAGGTGGAAGAACCCTTTGAAGAAGAGCAGATCGGTTCGTCAGCCATGGCCTACAAGAGGAACCCTATGCGCTGTGAGCGGGTCGCAGCCCTTGCGCGTTATGTGCTCTGCAACTGTTTAAACCCTGCATTTACCGCCTCATCACAGTGGTTTGAAAGGACGCTGGACGATTCTGCCAACAAGAGAATTTCTGTCCCGGAAGCGTTTCTTGCCATTGATGGTATATTGAATATCATATTGAACGTTGCATCCGGTTTCAGCGTATACCCCTCCGTTATCGGTCGTCATCTTGCGGACGAGTTGCCTTTTATGGTGACGGAAAATATCCTTATGGAGGCCGTGAGTGCCGGGGGAGACCGCCAGGCGCTGCATGAGAAAATTCGCAGACACGCGATGGAGGCCGCCTGCAGGATAAAAGAAGAAGGGAGCAAGAACGACCTTTTGGAGCAAGTCGCACAAGACCCTGCATTTTCCAAAGTTAAATCGAAGTTAAAAGAAATTTCCGATCCGGCCAAGCTCGTTGGCAGGGCGCCGCAGCAGGTGGAAGAATTCATCAGGGAAGTGGTGAATCCTCTTCTAAAACAGCATAATCAGCTCATTGATAAAAAATCAATACCGGCATTGCACGTATAACTGTTCGCTGGTTGATACTTGAATGTCTTCCAGAAAAATAAATCTTGAACTTACCTACATCTGTATTACTATCAGCAGGCAGGTATGCAAGAGGCTGGATAACCCATTGTTTGCTTCTTCCTTAACCTCTAATTCCCACATTAATACCTAGGTCAAGCGGTGAAATTATGATAAAAACTGATGCAAAATTTAAATGTACTTATCAGGATTATCTCCATATGCCTGAAGATAGACGGTACGAGCTTGTTGAAGGAGAATTCTTTGTGGTACCTTCACCAAACGAATATCATCAACGTATTTCAAGAGAATTGGAATATGCCTTAATGACCTTTGTTAAAAAAAGAAAATCGGGTTTTGTTTATTATGCCCCATTTGATGTGGTTCTCTCCGATGAGGATGTTGTGCAGCCTGATATTATCTATGTATCAAAAGAACGAAGAAAAATAATCACCCATAATAATATACAAGGCGCGCCTGATTTAGTGGTAGAAATTCTTTCTCCAAAGATAAGCTACCGGGACCATGAGATTAAGCGTAAACTCTATGGTAAGTATGGTGTAAAAGAATACTGGATTGTGTACCCCATAAAGCAGACCATAGAGATATTAAGTAGTGACGTGGCCGGTTATAAAAAAACCGGCATATATGATGTAAATATCCCATTATCCTCGCCCCTCCTTCCAGACCTGTCGATAGATTTGAACTCCGTGTTTTATGAGATGTAAGCAGCCAACAGGCGATCTTTCCCTGGTACTGATCACAGATAGAAACCTCTGCAAACAACCATTTCTCAATACCGTGCAACTGGCTCTGAATGGCGGTGTTACGATGGTACAAGTAAGGGAGAAGGGACTTACCACCCACGAACTTTATTCCTTAGCGCGTGAATTGCGAAAGATAACTTCCGATTTTAAGGCAAATTTAATCATCAATGACAGGTTTGACATTACCCTTGCAGTAGAAGCGGATGGCGTGCATCTGGGCTGGCAGTCACTGCCGTTTCCGGTTGTAAGAAGACTGGTCGGCGCTGAAAGGCTCATTGGCGTATCTACCCACAACCGTGAGGAGGCATTGCAAGCACAGAGCTGGGGTGCTGATTACATAACGTTCGGCCCTGTCTTTGATACCCCTTCAAAGGCAGGACTTCTTAAGCCAACCGGAGTTGAAGAAATTCATAAACTAAAAAAAGAAATTCATATACCAGTTGTTGCACTGGGTGGAATTAATACAAACAATGTAGAAAGTGTTTTGCAAAGTGGTGCAAATGGTATTGCTGTCATTTCAAGCATTATGCACGCCGACAATCCGGAGGATGCGGCGAGATGTCTATACAATAAAATAGTGACGTTAAAATGTCCCAAAATCCTTACGTAGTGTCTGAACGAAAACGTACTTTTTTTGAAAAGTATCGGAGCAGTTTTGCGCTTACAATAATCTTTCCTTGCCATTTGTCGCTAAAGTTTTGCTGAAGGCAAGGTTCTTTTCCTCATTTTTTCTGTTTTTCCCGCATGTTAGAGTTGTCTGGCGGTAGTATCTCCCTTGCCATGCGGTTTTTCCCGTTTTTTAGGCTGCCTTTCGCAACTTCTTTTCCTTCTTCCGTGCCTTCTCCTGAAGCACGTTCCCCAGCTTGTGTAAATTCGCAGCTATCACTCCCAGTGCACAGTACCTCTTAAATGCTTTCAAGCCCTTGTCCAGGCATCTATCCAGGCCGTGATGTTCCAAACGATTGATGTCCGATTCCACCGCTGAGTGCTTATGCCTGAGCTTTTTAAAGATCTTACTCGACTCCTCTGCCTCTTCCGCCTGATTCTTCTTGCCCTTCTTGGGCATGATTACCTCGGGTATATATGACTTCAATAACTCTTTGTTCTCTCGCTTACAAAAACCCTTATCAAAACTGATGCTCTCTATCCCATCTCCCCCAAATCGACTCAACAATCCGTCTGCTAGGGGAATTGACAACGATACCTCCGCCTCTCTTTCAATAACCTGTTGATTCGTTGAGAGCGCCCTTTCATAGAGCGCCAACACACCTTCCGTTATCTTTTCACTCAAGCCCCTCGCCAACTCAAGATACCTCTTCACCCGATCTTTCCCTATCTCCCCGTCTTTTTCTTCCCCTTCAGCACCTTCCCCTCTCATATCCTGAATACCTCTTTGTTCAACTCCGGTGTGACGTAGATATGTTGCAACGCCCTCAAAATCGGCGGTAGCTCATCTCGGCTCTTTACCGGTAATGGATATGACTCCAAGCTTTAGTTGCGGCTCAAATCTCTTTCTCATCTCCTATCGAATGTCCTTTGTCTTTTGGTTCATGAAGCGAATGTTGGGACTCCTTACACCCTGAATCCTTTTGTTTTCGCCCTATTTTACCATTTCTCAGAGATTTATTCAATACTCTTCACTAACTCTTTCCTCCTGCTTTGCCTTATTTTATCTGGCTTCTGAGTGTTTCCGTTCAAACACTATTTAGATCATCCACAAGATTAAAATGTTGGTCAGTTGTTAAAACGGTAACATTATGAACCCGTGCGACAGCGTCAATTTGAGCGTCAATAGATGGAATTGACTTCCCTTTTGCTTTTTGTTCTGCTTGAATCTTCCCAAATTCCTCAGTGTCAAACAGATAATTCAATCTAACCAAACGAATACATTGTTTACCTGTTACTATTACAGTTCGCCAATGAAATCTATGGTAGAGATATCAAGGTGTTTTGTTACTAATCTAAAATGTTTATCATGATGAATAAGTGTATAGTCGTAAGCCTTAGCAATCGAGGCGATAATTAAATCAATCGTGGGAATAGTTATACCATTCTTCTTTAAATTATAACCTGCATAGTATGCTATATCCCAGACTTTCCCATTTGCAGGCAATAATTCAAGTGACTCTAATCGCCTTTTCATATCGGCATATTCTTTCTTATCACGACATTCCTGCAACAGTTCAAGAATGATGATATTTGTCGTAGCGACCTGAGAAGAATCAAGGATTTTAATTGTTAGTTGCTGTAGGCTTTTATTTCCGGTTTTCTTAAAACTTTCTATCCATGCGGAGGTATCAATGAGAATTCTATCTTTCATTACGCATCTTTCTTAAGTCTTTATGGTCAAGATTAAATTCATCGTAACTCCCTATAAGGTTTTTAAGCTCTTCTCGCCTCTTTAATCTTAGATAGTCTTTCATTGCTGTAACGATAGCGTTCTTTTTTGATTTTGCGCCTGATTTTTCCATTACCTCTTTTAAAAGATCGCTATCTATGTCAATCATTGTACGCATTTGGTACCTCCATATTTCTATCAAAAATAGGCAATTAAATACGCAAATATTATAGCATGGAAGGCATAACATTTGTATTAAATTTGATACTTATACGCAAAATTTTATAGGGGTAGGAAAGGCTTTCGGCTCCCCTCCCTCCGAACCGTACAGGCGGGTCTCCCGCATACGGCTCTCCAGTCAGTGGTTACCCCTTTGGGATTGACTGATTAATACATGGGCTGTGGTTACGGTGAACAACCCAAAACTAATAATGATGACAGCGCTTCTCATCATTCATCTTATATCGACCGTCAACAGG
>CAZBCT010000147.1:0-6987 GCA_964490485.1 uncultured Candidatus Brocadia sp.
CGAGAATTGCGTATCAAAATTCAAAACGAAGCCCGCTATCTCAAAAACAACCAAGTTACTTCCTCTTGGCAACAGGCGGATATCGGTAATCTCAAAGAACAACAATCGCGCTCATACGCAATTCCTTAACCGGACAACACTGCTAATTTGTTAATAATTGAGATAATATTTGTCATAGCATATCGTTGTCAATTGGCAATTAGCAACGAGAATTTTACCGACTGTTGGCCGTATACTGTTTAACGCACGATGTCACTGAACATCCCGAATCTGGAAAGAAATAAACCCTTAGCGCCGTTCACAACATACAAAATCGGTGGATTGTCCGATTTTTTTATCGAAGTCCGTACCATCGACGAACTGATGCATGCATTATGTGAGGCCCGGCGGAATGCCATGCCCTTTTTTTTGCTTGGTTGCGGGGCTAATATTTTGATTACGGATAAAGGGTTTAGAGGTTTGGTTATTCACAATGTGGCAAATAAAGTTGCTTTTTTCGACAACGAGAAAGTGGTAGCCGAAAGTGGCGCAATTGTTGCGGATCTTCTAGAGCAATGCTGTAGCCGTGGGTTATCCGGTTTCGAACACTTTGTCGGGATTCCAAGTACGGTAGGTGGCGCCATGTGGCAAAACTTACACTTCCTTTCTCCCGACCGGCAGCGGATGGTTTTTGTCGGGGAAATCGTTCGTTCTGGCCGTATTTTTACGGAAGAGGGACACATTTGCACCGTTGGGGTTGATTACTTTCAGTTTGGTTATGACATGAGTATTTTGCAGAAGCGAAAAGATATTGTCCTCGATGTAACCTTTCAGTTGAGTGCAAAGCAGAAAGGCGAAATACGGGCTATTATGGATGCAAATATGGCATGGCGCAATGCCAAACAGCCTCAATTAGAGGAATATCCCAGTTGTGGTTCGGTATTTAAAAAAATTAAGAATATCGGGGCCGGAAGATTGATAGAACAGGCAGGACTTAAAGGTGCCCGCATTGGAGAAGCTGAGGTATCAAGAAAACACGCAAATTTCATCGTCAATAGAGGCAATGCAACTGCCCGTGATGTTTTACAATTGATTCAGCATGTGCAAAATGAGGTAAAACGGAAATTGGGATATGATTTGGAAACGGAGATTACGGTAGTTGGTGAGCTGTAGACGGAGTATTGCCATGTTGCGAAGCTGGAAAAGTTACGAAGAAAGAGGATGAGAAGCTGGAATCTCTCCATCCTCCCATCCTCATATCTTCCCAAACAGACGATTCGTGCGATCTCATCAGATGTCCAGATAATCTGATCTGGACATCTGTGATTATACCATTAGCCAACTTTTACCGAAATCTGCTTCGGTTTTACCTCTTCCTTCTTTTGCATGGTAATCTCTAATACCCCATTTTTACACTCTGCCGTTACTTTATTGGTATCTACAGAGGCAGGAAGGTCAACGACACGCGAAAAACTTCCGTACCGCCTTTCCATACGGTAATAGTTCTTACCCTTTTCCTCTTTTTCTTCTTTTTTTTCACCCTTAATGATCAGGGTATCGCCTTGGATCGAAATGTCTACTTCTTTCGGGTCCATGCCGGGAATTTCTGCTTTTACCGTGATCTTATCAGCCGTCTCCGACAGATCTAACGGAGGAGCCCAGGTACCAGACACTCCAAAATCAGGCAACTCTCCACCCTTGAAAAACCGGTCAATCACCCGGTTCATTTCCTCCTGCATAGAAGAAATGGTTGGCAATTGCGCCCATTTAATCAAATCCTTAGCCATAAATAACTCCTTTCAAAATTAAAGTAACCGGTATACAATACATTTTATCTAGACATTGCGCAAGTTTAATACCAAATCTACATTAGCCAGGAATTAGTTATATAACTTATTGCTATAATGATATTTATATAATATGTATATAATTTATACTTGAAAAAATTAAGGCTGTCATTATGACAGCAATACGTTATAAGATGACATTAGTATTCGTCTGCAAAGATAAATTTTAAATTTTCTTGAATTCTTTATGAAAGGTTTGCTAGTATATCGTTTTATTAACATGCGTGCACAAACATCTGCCATTGAAAGGAGTATAGCGCAAAGCACTCTCTTATTTGCAACAGATGTACGATTGCTTCGCTGTCACACGCAATAACGATAAAATAGGTAAGTCCTTTCATGAAACCCCTTACGAGTATGTTCGGTTATGGAAATAAATAGAAATACCATTATTAAAGATCTTATAGAATCACATCCGGAAACCCTTGCGGTATTTAAGAAATATAATCTTGTCATAGCGGGTGGAGTTCGAGGCCCAAATGAACCCATTGCTTTCTTTGCCAAGGCGCACGAAGTTAATTATGATATCCTGGTTCAAGAGCTCAACGAGGCCATTGCAAAAGGGGGGGGGGAAGCTGTTGAAATCCCGACTCTGGAAGAAGACAAAATCTACGAAAAGTTTGTTAAAACCGCAATCATTTTAACGCTCACGGTAGGCGTGACGTTTGGCGCCATTATCCTGAGTTACATCGCTGTTAAGCTCAATTTTGATTCCATATACTATGCACTTATTCAGGCGCATGGTCATGCACAACTCTTTGGTTGGGTCGGGCTTTGCATCATGGGATTCGCCTTATATATCATCCCGAGGGTAAAGAATACTGAGCTCAGACACAGAAACCTGACGAATATCTGTTATGGATTCATTATCTCCGGCTTATTGCTAAGAACTATATTGCAACCAACGCCTCTTCGCAGCCTTAGATTCCTGGTTCTCCTCTCTGCGATCTTGGAGATCATTTCGATTTGCCTCTTTGCATTTATTATTTTGCGAACCATCTTTGCCAGCAAAGAAAAGCCAGGCATCTTCGATAAATTTTTCAAGGCTGGCATTATCTGGTTTCTCATCTCCACATTTGTAAATTTTTGCATGATCGTATATCTCTATAAACATGATACCTATGAAATCCCTAGGGGCGTCTTTAGCTCTTTTGTGCATCTCTATCTTTTTGGCTTTGTGTTCATGTTTATCTTTGCCATCAATATCAGAACCGTATTTGCTTTTCTTGATATCAAGCCTGTCAGGGAAAAGGCTGTCAATATGACCTTTTGGGTTCTCAACATATCGTTGCCAATTTATTGTATTGCCCACCTGTTTGCATATCGCTCTACCATAGCACTCAGGGTTTTGCAAGGCATTGTATTTCCCATAGCCTTTGCACTGATCACGTTCATTTATGGATTGCGTATCTTTGAAAGATCCACCAAAGAGCTTCAGGATGTCGTTATGGACAGAAGTTACGCCAAGACCATTCGCACTGCGTATCTCTGGCTTATTGTCACCACCGTTATCCTGCTTATTATCCCCTTCCTGGAGTATGGTTCTGATATTCAGCAAAGATTTCATGGTTCACTCAATCATGCCGTTACGGTTGGCTTTATCACGATGATGATTATTGGCTATGCATCGAAGATGATCCCTACCTTTAAAGGGATTGACATGCATAGCTTAAAGTTGTCAAATATGACCTTTATCCTGTTAAATACCGGTTGTTTCCTTAGGGTATTTTCTCAAATGATGGTAGGGATCAGCGAGAAACCTTTATTTTACGGTATTATGGGAACATCCGGTTGGTTTGAACTGGCAGCATTAAGCATCTTTGGTTATAACTTGTGGAAAACCATGAATACCACACAGGAGGTAAAATCTCCGGTAGCCGGGAAATTAACCGAGATCACAAAAGATACGAAGGTCTTTGATATCGTGGAACAATACCCGGAAACCCTTCAAATATTTCTTGACTTTGGTTTTAGCCAGATGGCAAATCCCGTTATGCTCAAGACTATGGGCAAGGTTGCAAGTGTTGAAATGGCCACCAAGATGCATAATGTGGACATAAAAAAGTTCCTTCATGTACTGAATGATAAAATCGCTGCAAAGAAATAAAAATATTTTAAATTTTTGTTTGATATTAAATCCTTCTGAGTATACTGTGAATATATTACGATAAAGGCAAACCTCGAGTAATCGTGGGACGCAAAGGAAAGGGTCTTTGTAAACTGTTAAAGGTTAAGCTGCTTCAACGGTTTACGACAAGACAGCCTTACTGCCGAAGATATTTAATAAGTGTCTTTGCAGTAAGGCTTTTTTTGTTTTTATGATATTTGCAACAAAAGTGTTTTGCGCATAATAAGGTTTGTGTGATAGCTGTATATTTCAATTAGTGTCTATTTTTGAAAGGAGGCAGGGAAATGAGAAAAACAGCTCTAAGTCGTATTACTGCAAGTTGCTTGTTTATTGTAGCAGCAGTCGTTATGTCTTATTTATGGACTGATAGTATAATTTCTGCGAAGGATATTGAATCCAAGCATACGGCAGAGTCAATACCTACCAGGTCACTGATGCGGGTTATCAATTCTCATACGTCAAGGATCCTTGAGGCCATAATGGATGGTGATCATGCGGCTGTGATTAAGGAGGCTAATGCAGTTACAGAAAGTAGTCAAGCCATAATGAAGAATTTCTTTCCAGAAGGGGGACAAATTGGAGAGTGGTTCAAAGAGACGGGTAAGGATCCCAAAAACCCAGAGGATGTAAAGGCTGTAAAACAGGATTTTGAAAAATACTTAAAAACCGTTATTGACGCAGCAAACAATATTGCCGAAACCTCCAAAAAACACAATATTGTAGATACCTATAAAAGCCTCGATGCAATGTTGAAAAATGCATGTTTTACCTGTCATGAGGTCGCTCGTCCAAAATGGCCAGAATGGCCGGAATGGATGAAAATAACCGGGGGTTAATCAACCAGAGTGATAGTGCATCCGCTGAAAGTGGATGCACTATCACTTACTAATTGGTTGCACTAATAACATCGTGAACTCAATTCAATTTAGTCGGTACCACCCGCCTAGCGGGTGGTTTATATCGGGAATTAGCCCGACTTTCGCAATTCGCCCCCCAAAACGGTTATTTTTGGGCATATATCGGCGGGAAACCATTGATTTTTAAGGGGTGAATTTTCAAAACGGCTTGTAGTGCCGACCTACCCCATTGACGCATGCAGGGGAAACTGCGAAAATGCTTGTATGTTTCTTCGAGCAAAATCACGGACGAAAGATGGGAAAACCCACCGATATTGGAGCGTGGTAGAGAACCGGCGGGTCAGCGGACGAAGGGTGGTACAGCGACAAGTTCTCTATTTGGGAGAACTCAATGATAACCAACGGGCAGGATGGGTTCGGACAATAGAGGCACTGTGGGGTGCAAAACCCAAAGCAAAACAACTGGCATTGTTTCCGGATGACCGGGAGGAATTGCCCGTGTTGGCTTGCGAGGCCATCCGGGTGAGGTTAGACAAGATTGAATTGCGCCGTCCCCGGGAATGGGGTGCAAGCTGGTTGGGATTGTATATGTGGAATATGCTGGAACTGGACACCTTTTGGAGAGGACGTTTGCCGTCAAGCCGCAAGGGGACAAGCTGGCTGAATATGCTGAAGGCGCTCGTCTGTTACCGGCTGATCGATCCGGGAAGTGAATTTCGTTTTCATCGTGAGTGGTATGTGCGTAGTGCAATGGGAGATCTGTTGGGAGAGGACGATTCACTGGCACAGAAGGATAAGCCGTATCGTTGTTTGGATTTGCTGCTTGAGCATCGCGATGAGCTGTTTGGGTTTTTAAAAGGGCAATGGGGCAAGCTGTTTGGTGCGAAGTATGATGTGCTGCTGTATGATTTGACGAGTACGTATTTTGAAAGTGACCCACCGCCAGCGGGATCGGATAGTAAAAAACGTTTTGGATATAGCCGGGACAAACGTTCGGATTGCGTTCAAGTGGTGGTGGCATTGGTGTTGACGCCGGAAGGGTTTCCCGTGGCCTACGAAGTATATCCTGGGAACACAAGAGATACTACGACCCTGGAGGAATTTCTGGATCGGATCGAAAAGCAATATGGGAAATTTCGGCGCACCTGGCTTATGGATCGCGGTATTCCAACGGAGGATATGTTGGAAAAGATGCGTTTTCGCGGGATTGATTATTTGGTTGGCACTCCCAAGGGACATTTGAGCCATGTTGAAAAACCATTGCTCGAACAACCCTGGATGCAGGCGCGGGAAAGCGTCCGGGTGAAAATTCTTCAGCAAGAATCGGAGTTTTACGTCTATGTGGAAAGCCATGACCGGGTAGCAAAGGAACGTTCCCTGCGTCGCCGCAGACTCAAGCGTCTGTGGGCAAGCCTGCACGAACTTCGCAATCGAAAGCACATCACTCGCGATGACCTGCTGATGCATATCGGGGCGTTAAAGAAAGAAGCCGGGCGGGACTTTGGGCTAGTGCGTATCTCTCTGCCAAATCCGCAAGAGCCGGTGGATGAGAACACGTTCCATTTCAGCCTGGATCGTGAACGCCTGCGGCGAGCGTTGCGGCGTGAGGGACGCTATCTGCTTCGTTCCAACATGCAGGCCGCCTCGCCTGAAACTGTCTGGGAATCGTATCTGCTTTTGACCCGTATAGAACAGGCATTTAAGGATTTGAAGGGATCGCTTTCCCTCCGTCCCATATGGCACCAATTGGAAAGGAGGATTGAAGCCCATATTTTTGTTTCCTTTTTGGCTTTTTGTCTCCACACGACATTGAGAAATCTTGCGCGGGGACGAGCCTCAGGGCTGACGTCTGAAGCAATTTTGGAAAAACTATCGAGCATGCAAATGATTGATGTTCATTTACCGACAACGGATGGCCGTCACATTGTCATGAGCCGCTATACCCAGCCGGAAAAGGATGTTTCACTCCTTTTGGCACAATTGGGATTGACGCTTCCTGAACAACCGCCGCCCAAGGTTTATGCCTCAGGACAGGTCGGTCTGTAGTGCCGACCTTTTTCCATGACCCCTTGATTTTGCTGGCTTAGCGGTTTGCCTACCCCTCGAATTGCGAAGGTCGGGCTGGCAGTATCACCAAACAATTGGTTCCTCACATCTTTATTTCTAAAACCATTAA
>CAZBCT010000148.1:0-6924 GCA_964490485.1 uncultured Candidatus Brocadia sp.
GATTTTCCTAGCTCAGCGGGTTGTCTACCCCTCGAATTGCGAAGGTCGGGTTAGCTCCATAGCAAGGATTCTATTTGCGAAGGCGCATACTTTTTTGAAGGTAATTTTTACCGATGTCTATCGCCAGGTCGTACTCTAATTTTTTAAAACACGTATGGCACTCAATATAATTGTCATATCCTCGTAAATTGGGCATAACATTACTTTCTTCGACACGCATTTTCAAGGTTGAAGATTGACTGATAACTTGAACGTTGCTGGTAAATACTCTAAATTTTTCAGCGTTACCACATTTTGGACATATAAAGAAAGTGTTTGTTGCCATCCAAGAACTTCTTCATATGGCTGTTGATAATGTTTTGCAAAAGTACATCAACGAAAAGGCACCTTATGCTTTTAGTCAGATTGCAGATTCTCCCGACTCACTCGTGCGAATACGATACGCGTTTTCTACATCAAAAACAAATATCTTTCCATCGCCTTCATAAAGACAGAATAAGAGGTTTATTTGTATATATCTATGCCCGAATTCAACCTGTTCTGTTACTTACACCATTGTCATCTTTATTCGTTCTGTTTTTGTGTCCGTCAGGTTTATGGTGTTCCATGCCTTCTCCAGATTTCCTTTGTGCTCTTCCAGGGTTTTTGTCCTGTTCGCCAATACCTCTAGCTCAAGCCGTACCGACTCGCTGCCCGCCCTTCGCCTCTCCTGTCCCTTTCGTATGGCCTGTTCTATCTGAACGATAAGGTCGCTCCCGAGATCCTTCAGTTGTTTCGAGTAATGGTCAATCGTTTTCCTGATCCTTGTTGTGAGATCAGAACGTATCCTGCCACAGTTCCGGCCTACATCGGAGGATACCCGCTCCACCATCTCGTTCAAGACCATCTTTCTGCTCATGGATTTCGGGAGGAAGGTGCGCAGGATGGACTTGACCTCTTCTTCCGTGGGGGCGGTATATTCCTGGACCATGTAATAGAAACCGGTATCTCTGGCCAGTTCAACGGAGAATTCGCATTGTTCCATGGAGACCTCAAAGAGTATCTCGGCAGCCGTTTTAAACTCATTGACGATGTTGTTAGAACGTCTGGTAAAACGATTACAGGTTTCCTGAATATTCGCTGAGATTACCCTCTCGGTATCCTTTCTAAATGCATCGAATCCCCTGACGATCTCATCCTTGATAACCTTCTGCATTTCATCCCTTAAAACGGTGGGATTGATATCGGGATTTTGTTCATAGAAATCCGTAAGACACTGACTGACTCTCGGAGTCTCCTTTTCCTCTAACACCTTTAACATCTCTTCCACCGCAAAACACAGTTTGTCCGATTCGCCTTTGAGCAGATATTTCATGTCTTCCCTGTCCTGCTTCAGGTTCGCTACCAGATGACGAAAGGTGTTGATCTTATTTTCTAATTCCTCCCCGGATGCTTCCAGTGTCTTTTTCTCAATTGCTATCTGGGATAGTTTCCCGGAAATGACCCGCTTTGTCTTGGATATAGTGGTATTGAGGACGATTTTTCCTTTTTCTACAGAAAGAAAACTCCCCAAGGCATCTTCCAGGTTCAAAAGGCCACTCTGTGAAAGTTGAACGTCATTGTTCGCTGTTTTTGCCTTTAGTGCTTCCCTGGCAGAGACAGGCCAGATTTCCTGAACGGTAAACCCCATCTCCTCCAATACCTGTTTATTGAAGGCGGCGATTTCTTCCATCTCTTTTGGGGTCAGATTGTCAATCTTATTCAACACGAAGAATATCTTCTGGGTAGAGCCCTTGATGGTATCGAGGAGTTCTTTTTCTACCTGCGAAATGGGCACATCGGCGCTCATGAGGAACAATGCTGCATCCAGGTGGTCTAGGAATTCATAGGTCGTTTCTGTGTTGTGCAGAAAGGTGGACCCTACTCCCGGCGTATCTACCAGCAGTATCTCTTTTTCGAGGAAGGGGGACGGATACCCGATGCGTGCGCATCGTACGCCCTTTATATTTTTTGGATTTCCCTTCTCCGTTACATAGTCGGAAAGTTCCTCTATCCGAATTTTCTTCTCGTTGCCACCCTCCATAGAGACCGAACAGCTAACCTCTTCGCCATACTTCAGGATTGTCACAACAGAAGTCAGTGGTACAACGGAAGAGGGGAGGATTTCCTTGCCGATCAGGCTATTAATAAGGGTCGTCTTGCCCCTCTTAAACTGTCCTAAAATTACCAGATTAAAACAATTTGCTATCAACTGTTCCTTAACCATGAGTAACCTGTTGTCTACAACACCCATGTCATCCTTTGTCAGGGACTCGACATTTTCAATGGTGCCGAGTATTTCTGTTTTATACCTTATAAATTCTTCTAACATAGAACAACACCTCCTCAAAAACAAAAACATTGGGTGGAATAACCTTCGAATCTGGAAAATTTATTGTCCACCGTCAGCCTTTCTCCCTTCACGACTTCTACCCTTTTTTGCTTAAACCATCCAATTACACGACTCAAAATAGCTACGGATATCGAGCGTAAAATCACCGTTACGCAAAACGATATGACCATTATTTAACGTATTATTTGAAATCCAGTACATCAAAAAGGCATCACACAAATCTGACTCTGTATATTCAACATCCAACAAGCCCGAGTTCTGGAGATCCTTAATACCAATAATCTTTCCCATAAATCTCTCCTGTAAATTTAGGACAGGGATTTATTTTACGCTGTATAACAAAAAAACCCCTGTCGAGACCGTAGTTTCGACAGGGGTTTATAAATAAAAAACTCCTATCGAAGTATTTGGCTTCAATAGGAGTTATCAGCTATATGATAGCAATTGGGCGAACTCCATCGCCTGAATTTTGATTATGAACAAGAATATACAAGGCGTTCAGTTTTTTGTCAAGCAGATTGTAAATAATTCACCGATAAAAATTTTTCCAGTTTCATTATCGAGAAATCTTCGTCACAACTCATCTTCCTGAATTTCTGCGATTTTCACGATTGTCTTTAACAAGCCTAATTTCAAATCCTTGTTGCCATGAACAGGAACGCTTATTCTTTCTTTTTTTCCGGTTTCATATAAACATGATGACTACCCCGGATAGTTTTCAAGTACCAGCCCTTCTTTTCCAATATCTTACACAAATTCTTACCAGAGATACTTTTCATACGGCAATTTCCAGCACCTTATCTTCTGGTTTTATTTGAACATTTTCAACGTCAACAGACAGACATGCTTCGATTGCTTCGTAAATATTCTGTAATAATTCTTCCCATGTCTCCCCTTGTGTAAAACAACCCGGGATAGCCGGAACTTCCGCCCAGTAACCACCCTCTTCTGCCGTATGAACTACTACTTTTAATTTCATATTAATCACCTTTGTTTCATTTTAATTATCCACCGAATCAATATATAATATCTTCAATGGACTCCATATTTCCAAGAGATACATACCCTTGCAAAAGATTTTCAAGCAACCTTCTTCTCGATCTCCTCAAATTTAACGGCTACCTTCATGGATACGCCCGGCTCTTGCATGGTAATTCCATACATCACATCGGCAACGCTCATGGTTACCTTGTTGTGGGTAATAACGAGGAATTGCGTGTCCCGGGTAAATTCCTTGAGAATATGGGTAAAGCGGTTGATGTTGCTCTCGTCCAGGGCGGCATCCGCCTCGTCCAGGATGCAGAATGGACTGGGTTTTGACTGGAACACGGCAAATAACAAAGCTACGGTGGTCATTACCTTTTCACCACCAGAGAGGAGTGTGATGGAGCGAAGCTCTTTGCTGGGTGGCTGCGCCATGATCTCTATTCCCGCTTCCAGGATATCCACATTTTCCTCTAACAGGATATCGCCTTTGCCCCCGCCAAACAGCTTTCTGAACATTACCTGAAAATTCTGGCGAATGTCATTGAAGACTTTTTCAAATAATTCCCGACTCGTGTGGTTGATCTTTGTTATCAGGTTCTGCAGGGCATCCTGAGATTTTTCGAGGTCTTCCTTCTGATTTACCAGGAACGTCTCGCGGATCTCCAGTTCGTCCTGCTCTTTGATGGCCTCCAGGTTCACATTCCCCAGCCTTCCGATCTTTCCTTGAAGTTCCTCGATTTCCCGGGAAACTGCCTCCCAGAAATCAATCTGGGATTGAGCCGGATCGGCAGATTCTTGCTGTGATGTCGTTAATTCCAGTTTGATTTCCTCGGTTGTAGCATCTAAGCTTGACAGATCAAGTTGATATTCCTCCCGGACACGCTCTTCCAGGCTGGACAGACGAATTTGATACTCATTTTCCTTGAGCTTTAATTCCTGGAGCTGTTGTTCCAAATGTTTCTGTTCCGACCGTTTCTCATCAAAGTGTGCCTTTAATTCCTCAGCTTTCAGATGATGGCCGTCTTGCTCGGCTTTGAGAGATGCTATTGACCCTTCTAATGCAACTTTTTTTGTGTTGAGGTCGCTTATAAGCAGTTCCAGGCGCTTGATCTCTTCTTCGGCTTCCAGCTTTTTCTGTTGGCAGTTTTGACTCTCTTGTATGCTATACGTAATCTGTCCTTGTGTTTCCCGCAATTCTGCATCGAGTTTATTCAATGCCTTGCTCAGACCATCTTTTTTTTCTTGTCTCTGCGCAAGGCCAACTTTCACAGCAGTTATTTCCTCCTGAACACTTTTTTTCAGATGCTCCTTTTCTTCTGCAAGCATGGAGGCCTCTTCGACCTGCTGTTCTAACTGTGTGCGCTGTTGGTTAAGTTGCATAAGCTCTTCTTGCAAACTCTGTTCACGTGCACAGGTATTTTCCACTTCCACATCAATCTCTTCCATCTCATTTTCGTTGATTTTTTTCTCTGCAGCAAGTTCATCCCGCTTCTGTTCATTCTGTGCAAGCTCATTATCCTTGGAAATTTTCAGAATATTTACCTGCTCTATTCTCTTTGTCAGTTGGGCCGTCTCCGCTTCGAGTCCGGTAAGTTCCTCGATGTGGTATTGTTTATCAACCTCCAATTTTTCAAGGGTTTGCCGGATTTGAACCAATTCCTCTTCGATCTTCTTCAGTTCGCTTTTACGGGAGATGATTCCTACCTGTCCCTGCTTCTTACCACCGCTAAGCGCGCCATCAGATTCTAACAAGGCGCCATCGAGGGTCACATAACGATTCGTGCGGTTGTCGCCGCTCAAGGCAAGCGCCGTAGTAAGGTCATTTACAACGACCGTAGTATTCAGGAAACTGTCGACAACCTTACAAACCTCTCCTGTGTAATTGACAAGGTTGCGTGCGACACCCACAATACCGGGTTTTTGCAGGATTTTATCAGAAAGGGGAAACTGGCTACCCATTCGATCCAACGGGAAAAAGATCGCATGTCCCTTTTGGCTCTTTTGCAGGAATGCAACAGCCTCCACGGCATCATCTGTAGTGTCAGTAACAATACCCTGAACCCCCTCGCCCAGGGCAGTTTCAATAGCCAGCGCATACGGGAGGTCTACCTTTATCAGATCGGCAATCATGCCCCGTATACCTTTTACCACAGCAGGATCCTTTCTGGATTCCTCTAAGATAGTCTTCGCACCAGACTCTACCCCTTCTGACCGCATTTCGAAGTCCATGAGCACTTCGTGCCGGGATGTTTTGCTGCTCTGCAATTGTTTTTGCTGATTGATCTGTTCGTCCAAAGATCGTATCATACTCACCAGTTCCTGGATGCGCCCCTTTGAGGTAGACAATTTCTGGTCTAAGCCATGAGATTCTTCAAGGAGGGCATCCTTTTCCTTCGTCGTTTCCTGATATTTAGACATCAAGGTGTCCATGAATGAAGCAATTTCCTCTTGTCTCTTAAAGAGCCGCATTTTCCGGTTTTTTAAGGCGTCTTTTTCTGTCGTCAGGCTGCCAATTTCATTCTGAAGGCTGGATTCCTGCTGAAGGACGGAGATAACCTCAGACTTCTTTTCGTCGATACCCTGATATAACAAGTCGCATTCGAAGTTGATCTGTTTCTGGGTAGTCTCTTTTGTCTTCAGGTTATCTGCAAAGCGCAAAATTTCTTGTTCTACCGTGCTCAACTGTTCCTTTGCCTCTGCAATCTTATTGTTTATCTCATATATCTTGTTTTCCAGTCCCTTTTGTTGTTCAATATATTTTTCCCGGAGACTTTCCAGTTCTTTCATACGTTCCTGGTCATAGGTTACTTTATTTCTATTGTTGGATATTTGCGCGCCGAGATTTACCCTCTCGGTCTGCATTTGTGCCAATTGTTTCTCTAGTTGCCCTATCATCCCTTCAATGGTATTTATCTGCAATTCAAGCTCATTTATCTCTGCAACAATCTTTTGATTTCGTTCTCCGGTCTGAGCTGCCTGTTCTGAAACAGCCACTCTCTTCTCTTTTAGGTCACGATAATTTTTCAGTGAAAGTCCAACCTTTAATTTTTTTAATTGTTCCACATATTCTTGATATTTACGCGCCTTTGATGCCTGAAGTTTTACCGAACGAAGCTGCTTTTGCAACTCCTCAATGATATCACCTACCCGAAGAAGATTTTGCTCCACATGTTCAAGCTTACTTAAGGCGGCCTTTTTGCGTGATTTAAACTTACTGATTCCGGCAGCTTCTTCAAACAACAACCGCCTTTCACGAGAATCAGCCTGCAACATGGCTTCCACGTTGCCCTGTTCAATGACAGAATAGGCATTTGCGCCAAAACCAGTATCCAGAAAAAGTTCCCGGATATCCTTTAACCTGCTTGCCTGTTTGTTGAGAAGATATTCTGATTCACCCGAGGTATACAAACGACGTGTTATACAGACCTCGGTGTATTCGAGTGGCAGCAGTCCTTTATTGTTTTGTATGGTTAGGGATACCTCGGCATAACCCAGGGAGGGGCGTTTATCCGTCCCATTAAAGATTACATCCGCCATTTCATTGCCCCGGAGCGATTTTACGCTTT
>CAZBCT010000149.1:0-6830 GCA_964490485.1 uncultured Candidatus Brocadia sp.
TTGAAGTCTATTATTGATTTTTGTCAGGCAAGGATAGTAGTGAAGGGCGATTTTCGCGTAGCGAAAATCATTTGCAGGATTTAGGTATCTCATTTCCCTTGAAGATTCGACCATTTCCTGCCTATTCCTGAAACATGGCGAAGCCTTGCTTGCTAGATTTATGTGGTATATTACTTCCACCAATTCATAAAACAAAATATCTCTTCAGATTTGTTCGGGTTAGGGGTTTTTTTAGTTTATGCGTAGGCTCGTATTCTTAATGAGATGCTGATCTTTAAAACAAGGTTACATTATTCAGTAAGGGTGAGGATAATTTGATGAGTTTTTTTGTTGCAAATGATGGATAAGCTTTGCTATACTAGCCGCAATCTTTTTATGATATCTAGAGTAATATGGCAAAAATGTCTGGTCCTGAGTACTTAAGAAGTGTTTATTATCGTAGATTTTTGGTAAGGAATTTGAGTGATTATGAATAAAGAAGTGAAACAGAGAATTATTAATGATCTTAGGGTTCATGAAAATGATACCGGTTCACCTGAGGTCCAGGTGGCATTATTAACCGAACGCATTAATCATTTGAGTGACCATTTAAAGGGACACAAAAAAGACCATACCTCCCGCAGAGGGCTATTTCTTATGGTGGGGCGTAGATCTGCGTTGTTGAAATATTTGTCAAGCAGAGATAATGAAAGATACAAAAGGCTCATTGCGAAACTTGGTATTAGGAAATAAAACGAAATTACTAGTTACTAGGAGGACCCTATAGACTTATTAAAAATGGTTAAAAAATTTGAATTATTCGTATCTTTTGCTGGTCAAAAACAAGATATAAATAATAAAGGCAGGAGGAATTAAATGGCGTATTGCAGAGTCGAGCGATTGATCGGCAAAGAGATGCTTGTTATAGAAACAGGTAAAATTGCAAAACAAGCTGATGGTGCGGCGGTAGTTAGGTATGGTGATACTATGATACTGGCTACGGCGGTGTCGTCAGCAGAAGAAAATGAAGAAGCGAGTTTTTTCCCCCTTACCGTTGACTACAGGGAAAAAACGTATGCCGCTGGAAAATTTCCTGGCGGTTTCTTTAAAAGAGAAGGCAGGCCAACCTTTAAAGAAATATTAACCATGCGGTTAATAGATCGCCCCATAAGACCAATCTTCCCAGAAACATATCTTCGCGAAGTTCAGATCATGTCCATGGTTCTTTCGGCAGACAAAGAAAATAACCCGGATATTTTAGCTATGATAGGTGCGTCCGCAGCGTTAACCGTATCATGCATTCCTTTTGGGGGGCCGACAGGTTCTGTAAGGGTTGGCCTGATTAACGGCGAGTTTGTTATCAATCCCACACATTCTGAGCTTGCTGAAAGCGCTATCGATCTTGTTGTTTCAGGAACAGAAGACGCAGTTACCATGGTTGAAGCGTCTGGTAAGGAGGTTCCAGAAGAACAGATGGTGGATGCTATCATGTTTGGACATGCCTTTATAAAAGAAATCGTCCTACTTCAAAAGGAACTTCTCGCCAAGTGTGGAAAAGAAAAGCAACCTATTCCGCCGTTAAAACTCGACATGGATCTCCTGAATGAAATCAAAAAGAAATATTATTCAGAGATATTGAAAAAAAACCAGACTCCAGGGAAAGAATATCGAAGCCGTGCATTGCACGAAATTTTGAATCAGATTATAGACGAGTATTGTACCGAGAATGAAGGTGCTCCTACAAAAAAAGCCATCAAGGCTATCTTTGAAAAGCTTGAGACAATTGTGGTGCGTGACCAGATCGTGCAAGAGAAGAAGAGACCGGATGGTCGGGGACTAACAGATATCAGGCCTATTACCTGTGAAGTTGGGATATTGCCACGAACCCATGGCTCTGCATTATTTACGCGAGGCGAAACTCAGGCTATTGTGGTAACAACACTGGGTACGACTATGGATGAACAACGAGTGGATACCCTTGAAGAAGAATATTCAAAAAAGTTTATGCTAGATTATAATTTTCCACCTTTTTGTGTTGGCGAGATTAAACCGCTGCGTGGGCCAGGTAGACGAGAAATAGGTCATGGAGCTTTAGCCGAGCGAGCGTTGGAGGCGGTGCTTCCCCCCGTGGCACAGTTTCCCTACACGATACGAATTGTTTCCGATATCACCGAATCCAACGGGTCATCCTCAATGGCTTCGGTATGCGGTGGAACACTTTCCATGATGGATGCTGGTATTCCTATAACGGCACAAGTGGCTGGAATAGCAATGGGTTTGGTAAAAGAGGGGGAGCAGGTATCTATTTTGTCGGATATCTTAGGGACTGAAGACCACCTTGGTGATATGGATTTTAAAGTTGCTGGAACGTTGAAAGGTGTGACTGCGTTGCAGATGGATATAAAGATATCAGGGATTACCGAAAAAATTATGCGGGATGCCTTGGTACAAGCCAAAGAAGGGAGGCTCCATATCCTTCAGGAGTTGGCAAAGGTTATCGATAAGCCGCGGGAAGAAATTTCCGTGTATGCGCCGAAATTAGTGCATATTAAAATCAACCCTGAAAAAATCGGCATGGTTATCGGGCCCGGCGGAAAAAATATCAAGAAGATACAGGAAGAAACTGGCGCAAAGATAGAGATCCAGGACGATGGGACCGTTATTATTTCATCGATACTCGCCGATGCGTCACAAAAGGCTAAAATATGGATTGAACGCATGACGGAAGAAGTCCAGGTAGGTAAGACTTATGCAGGAAAAGTTCTCTCTTTGAAAGAGTACGGTGCTTTTGTGGAAATTATTCCGGGCCATGATGGGTTGGTGCATATTTCTGAATTGTCTGACGGCTACGTTGAAAAGGTCGAAGACGTTGTAAAAGTAGGACAAGAAATTATGATAAAGGTAATCGGAATAGATGATCAAAAAAGGGTTAAATTAAGCAGAAAAGCAGCCATTAAAGAAAAAGAACAACCCTAGCCTTCTAGTGTAAGGTAAAAAAACTTTACAGGTCTTATGAAAAGGAGTTTGTTGCTTGTTTAACTGGAATTTACTATTGAGGAGGAGTAATAGAAAAATTTTCTAATAATTTTATCGTTTATCTTTCGGTTTTTTTAGGGAGGATAGAGAAGGCATAAAGGATAAAAATTAGGCATAGGTTGTTTTTCCTGGTATACGTTGTATTTATTCAAATAGGAGAGCAAGAGAATGGCAATAGGTAAAGTAAAATGGTTTGATGCAAAAAAAGGTTTTGGTTTTATTGAACAAGATGGCGGAGGGGATGTTTTCGTTCACTATTCAAATATAGCAAGTGAAGGATTTAAGACGCTGGAAGACGGAGAAAAGGTGGAGTTTGATGTTGTTGAAGGGGCAAAAGGTTTACAAGCCCAAAAAGTAATGCGTCTTAATTCCTAAATTATATATAAACCGTATCTTTGAGCCAGGGAGATAGTGAGTCAAAACGTCTTCCTGGCTTATTTTTTTGAGTTGATTAAAAGAAGGTGATTCAGTATTTACTTGGTGCAGCAATAGCCAGCGCCATTTTCATTCCACTGGTTTTTTTCTCCATACGAAGGGCTGTCAGCAGAACCAGTGGGCTTGAAAAAAGGGCAATGCATTCTGAAAGATTGGCTTTCGTTGGAACACTGGCGGGTGGGCTTGCGCATGAGATAAAAAATCCGTTGAGCACGCTCAGTATCAATCTGCAACTCCTCATGGAAGACGTGCAAAGCATGAAAGGGGAAAATAGCAGAAAGGTATATACACGGATACAGGCATTACAAAAAGAAGTGCAACGGTTAGAGGAAATCTTGAATGATTTTCTCAGATATGCAAAGGGACAGAAACTAGAATTAGAGAAATGCAATATTAATGAAGTTGTTGATGAGGTAGTAGATTTTATTACCCCGGAGATAAAACAGAAGCAGATACAAATACTTAAAAGTTACGATGCCCATATCCCCTCCTGCCGATTAGACGTCAACCTTGTCAAACAAGCGATTTTAAATGTGGTTATTAATGCGGAACAGGCAATGGAACACGGCGGAGAGCTTATGATCCGTACGTCCGGGAGTAAGAAAGACATACAAATCGATATTACTGATACAGGCTCTGGTATTCCAAAGGATATTCTTGATAAAATATTCCAAGTTTATTATTCTACCAAAAAGACCGGAACAGGGCTTGGGCTTCCTACTGCAAAACGTATTGTTGAGGAACACAAAGGGTCAATTTCCGTTCAAAGTGAAGAGAACAAAGGAAGCAACTTTTCAATAAAGTTGCCAATGAACTTAAAAGTTGACTAAAAATATATGACAAACCATACCGTTATTTTGGTTGTTGACGACAAAAAAGAGCATGCAATTGCGACTGCAGAGGCACTTCAGAAGGTCGGATACACCTGCCTTATCGCGACCAGTGGCAAAGAAGGATTAAAATATATCGAAACAGGGGATGTAGATATTGTAATAACGGATTTAATGATGCATGATATTGACGGTCTGCACATACTCAAAACAACAAAAGAAAGATTGCCTGAGGCTGAAGTCATTCTAATCACTGGTTATGGTACTGTAGAAACTGCGGTCGATGCCATGCAAAAAGGGGCTGCTACCTATCTCATGAAACCTATCAATATTAACCACCTGCGTGCAGAGATAGCAAAACTGGTAGAAAAACAGGCGCTGGTAAGGAGCAACAAAGAACTCCACAAGCAACTTGACGAAAAATTTGGAATGACTGGTATTATTGGTAATAGTCCAAAGATACAAAAGGTATTAAATATCGTTAAGCAAATTTCTGGTACTACAGCCACGGTACTGATAACAGGTGAAAGTGGGACGGGGAAAGAGCTCGTTGCAAAAACTATTCATAATAACAGCCCCAGAAAGAATAAGGCAATGGTCACATTAAATTCCGCAGCAATTCCGGAAAATCTCCTTGAAAGTGAACTCTTTGGACATGAAAGGGGCGCCTTTACAGGAGCTCTCTATCAGCGAAAAGGAAAAATCGAGTGTGCTCATCACAGCACATTGTTCTTGGATGAAGTTGGTGATATGCCACTTTCCACCCAGGTTAAACTATTACGGGTTATAGAGGATGGAGTGATTACTCGTATCGGAAGCAATGAATCCATTGTGGTTGACGTCCGTTTGATCGCTGCTACAAATCAGGATCTGGAAAAACTCATTAAGGAAGGGAGGTTTCGTAATGATTTGTACTTCAGGCTAAATGTCGTTTCTCTTAAATTACCGCCTCTTCGCGAAAGACTTGAAGATACTGCCTTGCTCATGGATGCATTTCTTCGTGAATACTCACAAATACATGCTAAAGGGGTCTCTCAGATATCTTCCGACGCTAGAAAAATTTTATATAAATATCCCTGGCCTGGAAATATACGGGAATTAAAAAATTGTATTGAAAGTATGGTTGTAGTTAGCACAAACGATATCTTAGATGTTGAAGATATTCCTGATCATATATTACAGCGTAGCAACGAAGTATCACATTCACCGGGTCTTGTTGCTGGAATGACTGTTGAGGAAGCTGAGCGTGAGCTTATAAAAAACACCTTGACCACGGTGGGCGGAAATAGAGAGGAGGCAGCAAAGATGCTCGGCATCGGAGAACGCACCCTCTATCGGAAATTAGACAGATATGGTCTTAAATAATGAGGAGTAGTTGGTAGTTAATTCTATCATTACATAACAGCTTTATCTATAAATCTTCTTTTAAAATATCCAAAGCAAAGTAGAAAGATAGTCATGCTAGAAATTAAACTCTGTGCCAGTTGTAAAAGAAGCCTGTCGAGGAATGATATTGACTCTGGGCGTGCAGTATATCAGGAAGACGGAAGTTTGTTTTGCAAAGAATGTTTCACCCTGAAAATCAGGAAGGAGAAGGGGTACGAGGAGAAAGACTTTATCCTGGAGTCTCTGTTAAATGAAGTAAAAAACATAAACCGTACATTGATATACGCACCGGCTTCATGGCTGAATATACTAGCCGCCGTTATCCAATGTTTTGTTTTTGGTTCACTTGTTTTTGCTTACCTCCATCGCAGTAACGATGCCCATGCGTATCTCTTACTCGCTTTAGTTTTTCAGGTAATGGCATTAACTTTTTTCGTAATAAAAAAATAAGTTAAAGAAAAATGCCTTGACAAAAAATAACTTATATTTATAATGAGAATTAATATGTATTTAACAATGATTTCATTTTAACTAAAAGGAGAATACGATGAGCGTAAGAGTTGGGCAAAATGCACCAGAGTTCACTTTGCAAGGGCTTGTGAATGAGAAGTTCCAGGAAGTAAGTTTGAATGACTATAAAGGCAAGTGGGTTGTGCTTTTCTTTTATCCCCTTGATTTTACCTTCATATGTCCTACCGAAATTACTGAATTTTCAAAACGAGACAATGAGTTTAAGGCACTGAATGCACAAGTGTTGGGAGTAAGTGTTGATAGCGTGTTTTCTCATAAGGCGTGGTTAAAAGAACTTGGAAAAATCGATTTCCCGTGGCTTAGTGACATGACAAAAGAGGTTTCGAGAAAATATTGCGTACTCATAGAAGACAAAGGTATTGCCTTAAGAGGTACCTTTATCATTGATCCGGAGGGTAAAGTAAAATATCAATTAGTTCATGATTTGGGTGTGGGAAGGAGTATTGAAGAAGTTCTCAGAGTTTTAAAAGCATTACAGACCGGAGAGCTTTGCCCTGTTGAATGGAAACCTGGCAAAAAGACCTTAGGCAAGGCATAATTCGCCATAGCTCAAGCTAGTTGAAATTTTGTTTTGATAATATCGTAACAATTTAGTTTTTTGAAAAAGTAGGGGCGAAGCATTTGCTATAATTG
>CAZBCT010000150.1:0-6810 GCA_964490485.1 uncultured Candidatus Brocadia sp.
TGAAACTCGATAAACCAATGGAATGGCTTGTGGGCGGTAAGCCACTCTGAAAACTTTTTTTCATACGACTGTTTGCTTTTGAAATTGTTCTGGCTTATCCCATACTCTGAGGCAAGGTAATGGTTGAGTTCCTCTTCCAACACCTTCAGGCGTTTCTTTAATTCCTGCTTGTCGGTAGTCGTTACTTCACCGCCCAACTCTGTCTGCTGCTGGCGAAACAGGGCAAATAAACGGTCAACGTCCTGAGCCTTTTCTTCTATCCGTTTCATCGTGTCGATATCGTCCTGATGCAACAATTTTTTTTGTGTTGCCTTACCTTTCTTTTCTGTCGTAATTGCCTCTTTTATTTGCTCCAGAGCAATAAATCCCACGAGGGTATTTCCTGCCCGAATGTTAAAATCAATATCCGGCAAAGGCTCAATGTCTTCCACGTGTTCTACCTGTGCCACGAGTTTTAGAAAGAGGCGCAGTTTGCAAATTTCTACGGCCTCGTCCATGATGTCGACACCAAAAAGGTTGTTGATAACAATGGACTTGAAGACGAAATATTTACGGCTGGGGTGACCTTCCACATGCTCAAGGATCTTTCTGAAATCGCTGTACTTTTCAGGCCTGTGCCTTTCCCCCGAATATTCCAGTTCGTCCAGAAATGCCTGCATGCGGTCAAGGCACGCCTCGTAAAGCGATTCGAGGATATTTAGGGCTGCAAAGAGAAATGCCCCAGAGCCGCACGTTGGGTCAAGTATTGTCACACTTTCAATGGCATGCCAGAATGCCCTGAGGAGTTCCGGTCCTTCACAGTCTCTAATAACGTCTTCTGCAAACTGACAAATATCCAGGTTGCAGGTGATTAGGTCGTTGATATCCCGCACCTCTCCCCTACTCAACTTCCCGTAAATTTCCTCGTACCGCAGACGACGGGCTACCACCTCACGCCATGTCTCTGTGGGCAGTCCATATTCAGGTGGTGCGGGTTTATTCCATTCTGTGCGTTTGGTGACATCATGCAGTCCGGCAGCAATTTCAGGCGGCAATGGTTTTACTGGTGGTAGGGGCGAAGCATTCTCCGATACACATATACGCTGAGGGAGCAAATCGGTCTCTTGTGTTGTAGATACATCTTTCATAGGTTGTGCAGGAGAATGCTTCGCCCCTACGTTCCCATGTTCATCGTTACGGTGAACATGGTCGTTTTGCACAATGCCGTGTTTTACGGCTTCGTATATATATCGGTCAGGGTCATCCTGAAGAATTTGCCAGATGGAATGCCCACCCTCAAAGGCAATCCTGCACTTTTGCCGTGCGGTGTCAAAGAGAAAGGGGATAATGGTATTCCTGCTGATGTATCCGGTAATATCTTCTTTGGTATAATACGCCCCCATCTGCTTCTGGTTGATGTACTTTTCAAAGATGTAGCCCAGTACATCCGGGTTGATTTCATTATCCTGCCTCAATGGCCGTTCGTCAAGGTGCCACTGGTACTGTTCGAAGAAATCAAACAGTCGTTCAAAGGCAACATCGGCGATCTGGATTTTTTGTCCATGCAATTCTTCGATCTGATGTTTCAGGAATAGTCCGCCGTTTAAGTAAGGTATCCTGCCAAGCAGCCTGTTTATTGCATCAGGCCGTTCAGATTCCTTCTTTGCAAAGCCTTCAAAGAAAAGCGGACAGAGGAAATCGCTGTAATAACAATTCCTTCCCTGGGATTTGACGATTCCAAGTTTATCCCGCAGATAATTACTATTGCCATCAAGGAAGCCCTTTTTCTGGATGAAGTAGATAAACATGAGGCGATTGAGCATGACGGATGCATACCACCGTTGCTCTGATTCATCAGGAATGCCCTCCAAAAATCTTAGGAAGTTATCATGCTCGGTTTTGAAACGGTCGTAGAACCGCCTGGTTACACGTTCCACATCGAAACCTGCCCTGACGCGTCCGGTCACATCGGGAAGCGTCAGCGCCTCCTCTTCCTCCAGGCTAAAGGCAATTGCCTGAAGTTTCTGAATGAGCAAATCTCCCGACTGGTTATGGTGGTATGTATGTTCACGACAGGCAATAGGCCGCCCCGCTTCTCGTTTGACCCATTGCCATATCTGGGAGGCTTTATTTGCATCGGTGTAGATGATAAGGTGTTCATGATGTGTTTTGGCAACCTGACGGTCAATTTTTCTGCGTGTTTGGTAATCGGGAAAATGGCCGTCAGTGGAAGGGGTGTACGTAAAGACCGACATTCCCCTTTTTTGTGCTACAGCGGTTAGCTCAAAATGATATTTATCGAACAGAACGTCAAGGGTAGCTGAGTGACTATCCCAGCCGAGTTCTTCAATAAAGAGCCTTTTGAAATCAAAATCCCTTAGACATTGACGAATGCGGTTGGTATCTTTCTGCATAGTATATCCAATTATTAGCGCTTAAAACGTTATGACCGTGTAGCCGTTGTAGGGGCGAAGCATTTTGCCGACGTAGGCAAATATTCGTCTAATGTCTCTTCGGCAAAATGCTTCGCCCCTACATTTTGGAAAATAAACCCATAGAACAAATAATGTGTGGTTCGTGTATCCGTTCTTCCTCGTGGATGAGGCACAATTGTCCATCCTGCCTCAGTGCAATTACAAGCTGTGCGAGGTCCTGGTCTGAAATGCCGCTGCGAAGCTGGCGGTTTAATGTGTCTATGGCAGACTGACGTAATGGATAGCGGTAGATTTCTTCGATGGCCTTATGTAGCTCTGTGGAATCGAACAGAGTGCCTTTAACCTCACCGGCGTATCTTTTTAGCCGTTCGTATGTGCGAAAACGCGCCCCGGAGGGACGTCCCAGTTGGCCTCCCACCGATTTTTCTTCTTCGGTAACAAGCTCAACCGCCTTTTTTACAAGATTGTGATGTTCTGGATGCCGGGGTAATGCAGGCGTATCTGGTTTACATTCAGCTACCTTGAGTATGGTAAATTGTGATTCAGTCACGCTCGTGCCGTTTTTGTCAATCCACACCAGGGCATCGTTGTCCTGTACCGTACGGAGATATACCAGCGCCCCTTCAGGTTCTTTTTCGGTGGGCGTATGCGGTCGTGTGGAATACACGACATTTGGCAGTTCAGGTATAATTTTTTGCAATTCAGGATTTTGTTCGACTGCATTTTTCCATATTTGGTAGGCATAAGAGGACAGGTCTACGTCGGCGTCGATATCGCTGTCCAAAATGCCAGCCTTTTCATGATAGAGATCAACAACCTTCTGATTGTCTCTGTCATCCTCAAAAAAGTATTCATCGGCGCCAACGACCTCAGCATTTTCCCTCAACCGCTGACGGACGCGCTCACGAAGTTGTATAATTTTGTTTACTCCATCTGCTGGCAGGAACGAGTAACAGAGGATATTCGCGGACTTCTGTCCGATACGATCAACGCGCCCTACGCGCTGTATTAAGCGGATGATCGCCCATGGCAGGTCGTAATTCACGATAATTGCGCAGTCCTGCAAGTTTTGGCCTTCACTGAGCACATCAGTAGAGATGAGAATTCTCAATTCGTCTTCAGGAGGAATCCATTTTCGCTTATCGTTGATTTCCGGACTGAATCGCCATGCCAGCGCTGTTGGATTATCAGATGCGCCAGTCACGCCGGCAAGTTTCTGGATACCGTTCACCTTGAGTTGTGCTTCCAAATATTGTACGGTATCGGCAAATTGTGTAAATATGATAACCTTTTCCTTCGAATATCTCTTTGTTAACAGATCGGTAAGGGTGTTTAATTTACTATCGCTCACAGGATTCCATTTCCCGCATTTTTCTATCACGTTCAGCAACGACTGTGCATCAGATTCCAAATCCTTTGAAAGTAATGGAATAAACAGATCGGGGCGAAGCCATTTAAAGCGATTCTGGTATTCTCTGGCATATGCTTTATAAACTTCAGCAGCATGGCGTTTGAAGTCGTCCTTCGTCTGTAAGGATGGGCGGGTTTGAAACCCGCCCCTACGATTGTCGTCATCGTCGTCAAAGAGACTGGCTGTAATTTCTATTGCATCGGCGTCGTCATCAAAGATACGGGCATCCATTGTGCCAACATCTAATGTACCGATTGGCAGTGGAAGATTGTTTTCAATGGCGTATAAAAAGATGTAGTTTCGCAGGGTGTGTCGTTCTATAGACTGAATAAAAGCCTGTCCGCTGCTTTCCAGTCGTTTAAAGAGATTTGTGCGGCAGAATCCCATGAGTCTCTTTCCCGCGCGCGATAAGTTTTGCATTATCTTTGCCTCTGCCTGAGATGGAGGCTTATGGGGAGTAGCGGCAATATAATTGCCCAGTCCGTAACGAGGTAGATTAAGAGAATTAATAGCATTTACCACCTCATAGCTAAAGAGCCTTGCATATTGATCATTGGTGTTCTTGTCGTTAATCTCGAATGTAAGCGTTTTTGGCAACCGCAAGGGGAAATAAGACCGTGTTCCATCTTCAAAGGCGAGGTATTTTCTCCCGTTATCAGGATCGGTCTGCGTATAATTATCCTGGATAAAGCTCCTCGTACGCCTGACAAGATACAATCGCATGAGCTCCCTCCAGTCATCTGCATATTCACTCTTTTCAAAGGCTGCCAGAGAACGGACGGCACACTGATGCTGGCGCACAAATTCTGTTTCACCGATATCGCGCAATAACCGTTCAGGACGAGTGCCAATATCTTTACCTTCCGATACAAAAAGACGAAGCTGGTTGGACAAATCAAGATAGGTCTTATTATAAGGTGTTGCGGAAAGCAAAATACATTTGCTTTCGTTTTCCCTGATATATTCCTGAATAGCTCGATAGCGCTTGCCTTCCCGATTTCTCAGATTGTGGCTCTCGTCAATCAGGACAAGGCGGTATCGCCTTAATTTTGGCAATTCCGGTACGGCCTGGCTCATGGAAAGCACCCGGGCGTGGAGTCTGTATTGTTCACGATAATCTTCCCACATCGGTACAAGATTCTTTGGGCAAATAATGAGTGTTTCATAACCGTGGTCATCTTCAAAAATTCTGGCAACCGTTGTCGCCATAAGCGTCTTTCCCAAACCCACCACGTCGCCAATTAATACACCTCCGCGTTTATTGAGATGATGCGCCGCAATCTTGACTGCTGCCTTTTGAAAATCAAAAAGTTTCTTTTCAAAGTCTCTGGGAATCCTGAATTCGGCAAGCCCGGAACGCGCCTCCTGGGAAAGATGATAGGCAATCTTCAGATAGATATAATATGGTGGTATTAAGTCTGTGCGTGCCCAGCTTTCAGCAATAATATAGACAAGTTCCTTTGATATATCAATACACCAACGATCGTTCCAGCGGTCATCAAACCAATTTGCCAGTTTTTGACACGCATCGTGATCAAGGACATCGATATTGAGTTCACCCTGTTGGGCAAGTCCGGCAAAGGTAAGGTTACTGCTGCCAAGATAACCGATTATTGGATTAACCGGATCTGTGCGAAAAAGTAAATAGAGTTTGGCGTGGAGTGTATGACGCAAAAATAGTTTGACGACA
This sequence comes from uncultured Candidatus Brocadia sp., assembly GCA_964490485.1. GTDB lineage: Bacteria > Planctomycetota > Brocadiia > Brocadiales > Brocadiaceae > Brocadia. Next base: position 5,516 of record CAZBCT010000150.1, read on the forward strand.
ACCTTCTTTTTCCTTATCTGTGCGGCTAATGTACGAAGTCCGGATTCGTCCTCATTTGTGGGTATGCCCATGATTAACTGCTCGCGAAATTCTTCCGCAAGTTTTTTCTTAAGACGAAGCGCTGTTTGATTATCTAAGGTGTTTTCATGATTAGCAAGACTTAATAAAGAATGAAGCTCATCGTGGGGCAACTTCTGCATGCCAACAAGAAGACGGCAGCTATTCCCATCACCGCCACTCCATTGTTCGATATATTTGTCGATTTGCTTCCACCCACGCAGATTGAAATAGCCCACGCAAAAATCGGCACGGTTGGCTAGTTGAATTGTTTCTTGCAATGCAGGGAGAAGTGATTGCTCGATGTTATCGAAGATACGTGGCATTTATTAACCTTTCCAATAACAAAACTATCATGATGCGCATTATCTGCATGGGTAGGGGCGAAGCATTTGCCAACGCTAGCAGTAAATATCATTTTCGAGTACAATGGCAAATGCTTCGCCCCTACATATACGAATTATAATATTATTGTAAAACCCCCAGCCAATCCCTGAGCAGGAACTGAATCCGGCCGATAAGCAAGGACAACCTGCCCATGACCGTATAGCCGAAGGATGCGCCAAAGGAGATCATAAGAAACCAGATGCCAATCTTTGACACCGTTCCGATCGTCCCTTTGTGCTCAACGGAAAAGATGAAGTAGATGAGTACGGAGATAACACCAAGCAGGATAAGTACGGTGTTGATGCTGGAAAGGATGGTTTCCCCGCCGGAAAAGACGGGATGCAGGGAGGGTTTTGTCTGTTCAAGGATGAATGCCGAAATGACACGCGGGATGCTCACTCCTGCGCCAAGTCCCACGACAAATGCAAACGTCCATCGGCTCAGCCACGATAATTTCCGCGAAAATCTGAGCAGCATAAAGATACCCAGCATGGAAGGAATGATCAATGCATATTGAGGGGACTTCGTTGCGGCCTTCGAAAACATTGGGACAATAAGGGGGTCATAAAGATCAGGCTTTAAGAAGTTAAACCAGGTAATGATGATGGTATAACCCAGGGATACTCCTACATAAAGATTTTCTGCGATCTTGAAGGCAGGATTGTCCTTATACAGGAAGCTGTAAATGGCCAGGGTAAGTCCGACGCCGAGGATAATGCCAAACCCATCAAAGGAGAAAGGGAGTTTCCCCGATGCCATTAAAAAGATATTGATGCAGACGAATAATCCAATCGTGCCAACAAGAATGAAGAAATTAGAATCCTTACGCATGCCTTACCTTTTGGATATAA
>CAZBCT010000151.1:0-6806 GCA_964490485.1 uncultured Candidatus Brocadia sp.
TTCCCTTATTCCTGCAGTTCATTTAAAATGCTACAGGTGTTGCGCTCCTTTTGCGGCTTTTCTTGAGGTCTTGTTCGTAGTATTTCATCACACCCTTGAGTGAACATAGGCTGCCGCACATCGTGCAGGTATCTTCATCCATAGGGGGGCGGCTATTGCGAATCTCTTGCGCACGTTCTTTCGTAATGGCTGTTTCGTACTGGGTCTTCCAGTCCAGGTCTCGGCGGGCGATGCCCATCTTCAGGTCTAAATTCTTTGCCTTGTCTTTTAGCTTTACCATATCGCCCACGTGTGCTGCGATACGGGCTGCCATAACGCCTTCACGGACGTCGTCAGGTCCTGGGAGCGCCAGGTGTTCCGGTGGTGTGACATAGCAAATAAAATCGGCGCCGTAACACGACGATAAGGCTGCGCCGATGGCAGATGAAATGTGATCGTACCCTGGAGCAACGTCAGTGGTGATTGGCCCAAGCATATAAAACGGGGCGTTGTTGCTGAGTCGTTTTTGGATAAGCACGTTGGCCTCAATCTCATCAATGGGGATATGTCCAGGTCCTTCTACAATGATCTGCACACCCTTACTTTGAGCATATTCGGCGATCTCAGAGTTGATAATGAGTTCCTGTATCTGGGCACGATCCGTGCTGTCGTGGATGGCGCCTGCCCTCAGTCCGTTTCCGAGGCTCAGGATGACATCGTGTTTTTTCATGATGTCGATGAGGCGGTCGATCTGCTCATAGAGCGGGTTTTCTTTCTTGTTGTGGTTCATCCAGGCTGTGAGGAAGGAGCCGCCGCGACTGACGAGACCACCATAGCGATATCCTTGTTTTTTAAGCCGTTCAAGTGTTATGAGGTTGATGCCACAGTGGATGGCCATAAAGCCAATTCCTTCTTCTGCCTGTTGTTCTATAATATCAAAGAGAAAATCGGCTTCCATGTGTACCACAGAGCCCTTTTTCTTGTCGGTCTCAATGGCGGCCTGATACAGCGGTACGGTACCCACTGTGAGAGAAATGGAGTCGAGCACGCGTTCTCTGATCTTGGTCAGGTCTCCGCCGGTTGAAAGTTCCATCAGGGTATCTGCGCCGTATTTTTCAGCAGTTTGTGCCTTCTTCACCTCCATGTCAATATCAACGATATCAGGCGAGGTGCCAATGCTGGCATTTACCTTTGTTTTGAGTCCCTTTCCAATGCCAACCACGCGGGCCTTTCTGTTGGGGTTTCCATAGATAACGATCTGTCCTTTCGCAATGCCTTCACGAATGAATTCCGGGGAAACGTCGTCGTAGGCAGCCGCCTCTTTCATGGCTTCTGTTATAATACCATCGCGTGCAAGTTCTAACTGCGTTTTCATGTATTTCTACTCCAAGTTAAACTAATATTTTCAATAAACACAAATGATACGAATCGCTGGTTCAATCGTCCACGATTGAACCTAAACATTTGGCATTTTACCGGCTGATGCTTGTTTAAAACCCATTGCCCGGTTCAAAAAATATGTGGTTCAATCTGCAAGATTGAACCAGCTTTAGCTTTAATTGACTTAAACAACAAAAACCCAACAAAATAAATTAACTTTTAATTGGTTCTTCCAGTATTAAGTTTTCGGTTGAAATATTGAAAATATCCTTCAAATTGTATCTTTCTGTTGCACCAATAATTTCTAAACCAATAATCTTGCCGTCGTCATCCATATCTAAATTTATTCCCTCTTCTAATTCCTTTGTATGCGATACTTCTTTTTCCTGTATTCTTATATAAAGGGCGTCTACTTCTTTATCGTATTCAATCTTCATTATTTTTTCCTCTAAGTATTTTTATCTATTGCCGTGATCACAGTTATTTTGTTGTCTTCCTGTATAAAGGTAACTTTGAGCCATTTATTACCAATATGTTTAAAGGCATTTTCCCGCTTTTTTACTGAATCCACTATAGTTTCTGGATTAAAAATAGTATTCTTAACCTCTTCTTCGGAGATCTTTCTCCATTTCATCTGTTTTTTAGCATGCCTGCTAAAATAGATTTCAAAGTTTGTGATCATCTCAAACCGTTTACACGGCCATTTACATTATAATATCTTTGTCTATTTTATCACGAAAAATTTTAAGCAACGCCTCTTTATCGAATGTGTTTACATCCAGCCTTTTATCAAAGGGGATCATGCCTAATATAGGAAGATTGGTGAGTCTTTTTATTTCATCGGCATTTGTCTTTTTGAGGACATCATCACAGTTTTCGGTGGATTCATTCATGATAATACCTTTCACGTCGAGTCCATGTTCGCGCGCATACGATACGGTCAACAAGGTGTGATTTATGGTGCCGATGTTAGATCGACACACCACAATGAGTGGCAACTCCATTTCGTTGGCCAAATCCACAACAAAATAGTATTCATCAATAGGAACAAGCAATCCGCCAATACCCTCAACAATGAGATAATCATGCCTTTCATATAAGGAATCGTAGGCCATGCGTATTTTCTCGAGGTCTATTTTTGTATCGCTGAGACGCGCCGCTACCGTTGGGGCAAAGGGTTGCTCAAGGCTGACGGGGTTGATGATTCCGTATTCGTCGTCTACTTCCGCTGAACGTTTTAAAAAGACGGCGTCATCGGATATGAGTGTGTTATTTACCCTCTTACAGCCGGTAGCGATGGGTTTCATAACACCGACATCCAGGCCTTTATTTTTATACAGGGCTGCCAACCCGCCTGCGACAATGGTCTTTCCTACCCCTGTATCTGTCCCGGTTATAAAATATCCTTTTCCCATAACGCTTTCTCCCGGTTTCTGTCAGTGGAATAACTATTCAATCCCGAACGTTTTCCTTATTGATCGTAACGTTCCAGGTACATCTCTTTTAACGCCTTCACTTCCTCAGGAGAAAGCCCTTTCATCCATAGATGCTCATCTTGTGTAAGCAGATTGGCAATTTTCTTTTCATATTTCAACTCCATCTCCGGACTTTTCTGCGCTGCTGCTTTAACTACAGCAGATAAAAATTTTAAGTAAAAATGTTTAGCCACTTCGTACATCCCATGCCAATGAGTATAGTCAGGCCCCATCATGCTTGCCCCATGACGCGCCCTCCGTCCTTCATGATGCCACAATTCCCAGAATACCCATTGCACCTCATGCTCAAAGGGTGCTTGCGGATTCAACGCCCCATCCGCGGTTAATTCATCCATAAGCGCTTGAGCCGGTTTGGCAAATTTTTCATTATAAAGAACCACGAGATCATCGAATTGCTTGTAAAAATTATCGATGTAGGTATCATTATGACAGTTTCTGCAAGCGCCTTTCATCAGTTCCCTGCGTTCATTCCACGTAACAATTTTTGCCACCCGCCTGGGTATGGTTTTATTTACCAGCTTTTCGTTTTCATAAACCTTTTCAATGGTTTGAACCTCTTTGCCAATCTTTGGAAGTTGCTTCTTTTCGGGATAATCTTCCTTATACCCATCTTCATAGACCACCAGATTAATTTTTGTACTCACCACAGGACGGAGTGTCCAGCTAATGCGGTCGCCCACCTCATGATTATTGCCTCTGTATACCCCGTTCATGGTCATATAGCTGCCGATGTGGCAGGTAGCACAAGTAGGAGATGCTGAGTAATCTCTACCGAGAACCCAGTCTCCTGGTTTATCAAGCGCCATGTGATTGCGGTTTGCATAGAACGCAATCCCGTGTTTCGACTCATTATAAATCTCGATTTGAGGATGGTCGGGACCCATGTGACATTTACCACAATTCTCAGGTGACCGGGAAAGTTTCGCCTCAAAAGCATGTCGCGAATGACAAGCATGGCAAGCCCCCTTTGAGCCGTCGGGATTCAGACGTCCCATCCCGCTATTAGGCCACGAATCAGGATCCAGAACCGGTTTCCCTTCATCTCCAGTCCTCAATATATTTCCCTCTGCGTCTCTTTTAAACTTCAGCATACTACCGTGACATTGCCAGCAACCGTTCGTGGCGACGGCAATATTATTTGGGAGACCAGCTACTCTTTCGGCCAATATGTTATCCAGGCTTGCCAGAATTTCCCCGGCTTTTGCATGGTGGCTTTTGGAAAACTCTTCGCACTCATGCACGTGGCAACGCGCACAATCCTTCGGAGTAACCAAAGCTGACACCCAGTTTCCCAGGTGTTGCCAGGCATCAATCTCTCCGGAATTGGCCTTGTGACAATCCACGCAACCAATGCCATGCCGGGCATGCCGGGAGTGTTCCCATTCCTTCACGAGGGCAGGGGCAAGATTTCTATGGCAATCAACACAAGCCTTGTTTGGTGCAGTTACTACCGGTGCAGGTTCTTCAATCTCACGATGGAATTGTGATAGTTCTGCAACTTCCTTTTGTAAATTTGACACGCGGTCAGATAGTTTTTGATTTTCCTGGCGAAGTATCTGAAGGTCGGAGCAACTGCACAGGGTAAATGCATACATTGCTAATATCACAAAGCAAACACTCCTCACCGCATTATTCCCGCTTCTCATACTCGTTGCTCCCTTGTTATAGTTTTTGCAGCCTTATAGATAACATCCAGCATTTTGCTTATCTCTTCTTCCTGTATAATTAACGGCGGCATAATGACCATGATATGTCCAAGTGGTCTGATAATCAAGCCTTGTTTCCTGGCTTCAAGGCAGACCTGAATGCCTATCCGTTCTTCCCAGGGGTATGGCTCCTTCGTGGATTTGTCCTTCACCAGTTCTATAGCTGCAATGAGTCCGCATTGTCTGATATCACCAGCGTGCTCCAACGATTCGAATGGCTTTAGTCCGGTTTGTAAACATCTAATCTTTGGCTCTAAATTTTCCAGGATGTGTTCCTTTCTAAAAAGTTCCAAACTGGCCAGAGCAGCCGCGCATCCCAGGGGATTTCCGGTGTAGGTGTGTCCATGAAAAAAAGTTTTTAACTCAGCATAGTTACCTAGAAAGGCGTTATAGATGTCTTCCGTGGCAAGCGTGGCGGCCAGGGGCATATAGCCACCATTGATACCTTTAGAGAGTGCCATGATATCAGGAATAACGTCTTCATGCAGGCAAGCGAACATCTTTCCTGTTCGGCCAAAGCCGGTAAGCACCTCGTCCAGAATTAAGAGCACGTTGTATTTCCTGCACAAGGCACGCACCCCTGAGAGATAGCCTGATGGATGGACGATCATACCGCCGGCTCCTTGCACGAGAGGTTCCATGATCATAGCGGCAATTTGGGCAGAATGGTTTTTTAAGATATTTTCTAATTCCTCAAGACATGCCAGTGAACAATTTTCGGGTTGTTTTCCGAGTGGACACCGGTAGCAATACGGCGCCGGTGCAAGGTGGGTCTTAAAATAAAGCGGTCGAAAGACCTTGTGATAGATGTCAATACCGCCGACACTCATGGTTCCAATGGTGTCTCCATGGTATCCGTGCTGCAAGGCCACAAACTGTGTCTTATCCTCACATCCTTTATGCTGCCAATATTGGAAGGCCATCTTGAGTGCAACCTCATTGGCTGTGGAACCGTTATCAGAGTAAAAGACCTTCGTTAATCCTTGAGGTGCGATCTCTGCAAGTTTTCTCGCCAGTTCGATGGCCGGTATGTTTGAGGGACCCAGGAGTGTGGTATGCGCAATCTTGTCGAGTTGTTGTTTTATTGCGTCATCGATCTCCTTCTTGCGGTGGCCATGCAGATTGCACCACATGGAGGAGATCCCATCGATGTATTCTTTGCCATCGACGTCCTTGAGAAAAACACCGCTTCCTTCCTCAATAATCAGAGGTGTTTCCCTGGAATAATCCTGCATCTGGGTGAATGGGTGCCAGAGATGCTGTTTGTCCCACGCTTGTAATTGTTCTTGATGCGTTTTATGAATCATTTCTGACGGGAAATTTAATGTTAGGCGCGGGTGATTTATCCCTGTGAAAATTGAATTGGCTCAAAGCAATAGTATCGAACCTTTATCCTTTGCCATAGTATAATAGGTTTTGTCTGCAGTTACCATAGTTCCTTTACTCCATATGGCTACTGCGTGGTATATGGTGTCGTAAAAAGTAACGCCCCGATGTTCTTTCATCAACGCAAATGCGATGCTGGTAACGTCTTTTGTAATTTTCATTTCCGTAAATTCATATTCAAGCAGAATTTTCAGTAGCTTTTCAGCGTCTTTTGGCCTTTTTAGACCCAATACGTTTCCAACCTCATAAAGCCAGAGAGACGGAACGACAAACTCGTGTTCTTGCGCTACCCATCCCCTGAGAAGCGCCATTGCTTTATCACGATTGTTTTCTTCGTCTTCCAGCACCCATTTCAGGATTATAGAGGCATCCGGCACAAATATTTTCACGTTTTCCGGTTCCTGTCCTGTTTCAAAAGCTTAACGATTTCTTTTTGTGATACTTTTATCCCCCTGGATTTTAACACTACCAGCTTTTCCGTAACTTTTTCCCGCCGTATCCTGAGCAACTCCTTCCGTAACGCCTCATTGATTATCTTGCTTTTCTGTCCGGCTGGCACCAATTCATCCAGTTCCTTACGAATATCTTCTTCTACAAAAAAATTCAATTTTTTTAGTAAGCTCATCAATCACCTCCATAAGAGATATATAACATATACTCATATAATATACATACAAATGAATCATGTCAAGAAACAAAGAGTCTGCAAATCCGACAGAGACATTCAATCGATCTGCCAATTGCCGATTTAACGCTTCAAGCAATAAACCAACCCTATTGACTTGTATATTCAAAAGGACGTAACAATTTAGTTTTTTGAAAAGCCCCGCATGAATAGTATTATTGTAGGGGCAGGTTT
>CAZBCT010000152.1:0-6800 GCA_964490485.1 uncultured Candidatus Brocadia sp.
ATATAAAAATACCATGATGATTAAAATTTGTCAATAATACAAGTTAGCGCTTATGCCCCTAACCCCCGCCAGCGGGGGACAACCATCCACTGTCCCCCTTTGGAGGGGGTAGGGGGGTGGATGACACCTACTGGCGGGGGATAAACCACCCGCGCTACGCATCCCGACTAGTTCGGGTTAGGAAAGGAACAATCTATGTCAACACATTTTAAAGGTAACTTCTCAGCAACTGCCATTGGAAGTCTTCCTCATACCAACGTGGAAGAGGCTTGTAACCTTATGTTCAAATCGCTTCCGGAAATACCCTGCTGGCCTCAGCTACCCAAAATCAGCGCCAAAGAAGAGATGTGCATTCAATACACAGAAGGACTCCCCTGCCTCAAAATTCATGCAGACGGGAAGACGGTCAGTATTGATGCTTCAGGTGACACATCCAGCGCCTTGTCTGGTTTTTACGAAGCCTATCTAAAAAATGACCCTGACCTCTTTCAGATAAGCCCTGCATGTTCAGCGGGATTTTATGCAATGATTGACCGACTCAATAGATCACCCCAAAAGACTCTGCGTGCACTCAAAGGTCAGGTCGTTGGCCCAATCACTCTGGCCGGTTCCTTAAAGCTTTCTACGGGTATTACTGCCTTATACAACGAGGAATTCTTTGATGTGATCATCAAGTTGATGTCAATGAAGGCATACTGGCAGTTTAAAAAATTATCACGGTATGGCCTGCCGGTCATTATCTTCGCCGATGAACCGTACCTTACCAGCTTTGGTTCGGCCTTTATGAATATCAGCCGCGAAAGGGCCATCAGCGCCCTGAATGAGATCTACGAAACCGTTCAAACCCATGGCGGACTCACCGGCACCCATTGTTGCGGCAATACAGACTGGGCCATGCTCATGGATTCTAAGGTGGACATCATCAGTTTTGACGCCTATGAGTTCATGGATAAGTACCTGATGTACTGGCGTGAAATACAGGCATTTCTTGATAGAGGAGGTTACCTTGCGTGGGGTATCGTCCCAACATCTCCAAAAATAATGAACATCTCGCTCAATGATCTGATAAAAAAACTGGATGAAGGCATACAATTTCTCGTTGATAAAGGCATATCCAAGATATTAATTCAAGAAAGGTCAATTATTACGCCCAGTTGTGGGACAGGAACATTAGCGATGGCAGAGGCGGAAAGGGTCATGGCGTTGACACATGATCTTTCCTTAGCCATGAAAGATACGTTATAAAAAATCCAGAATAGCTTTCAGTTCTCAGTGTAATCCTGTTAATTACATTTGACATCTGCTATGGCAAGAAATAACATGTTGGTAATCATAAGAACAAAGATACATGGCATCTTTGTATAAAAACTCAGAAAATGAGGAGAAACATCATGAAAAGAAAAAAATATGTATACTGGCAAGATGGTGAGACATGGCTGGGTTATTTTGAAGAATATCCTGATTATCAAACTCAAGGAGAATCACTTGAAGAATTAAAAGAAAATTTAAAAGACATTTATCAGGAATTAACGAGCGGTAACATTCCATGCATACGTAAGGTTGCTGAGCTTGAAGTTGCATGAAAAGAAGAGATTTAATAAGGCAAATTGAAAAGATGGGATGTATTTTTATCCGTCACGGTGGAAAACACGATTGGTACCAGAATGCTAAAACAAAAGTGTCACAACCGGTACCAAGACACAATGAAATTAAAGAATATTTGGCAAAACATATAATAAAAATGCTCGAAAACTAAGCGCCTGTTAAGGCGCTACCTCTGACCGCTATTCCGTTCCGCTCCATCCCTGCAGGTTCGTTTTAACAGGTATGAATATGGATACACAAAACCAGGACGATAAACTCTGGGAACTTATTACCCAGCGGATTGAAGAAGAAAAATGTATTTTAATCCTCGGCCCCGACGTTGTTCCTTCAGAAACCGTTTCGCTGAATGAACAACTGAAATCTCACCTGGAAAAAGAGGGACATGCCGGTTTAAAATACTATACAGATGATGAATTTTTCTCGTTTGCCGATGAAACCGACAAGGAATATGCATTTTATGATGTTCAGAAATTTTACGAAAAACTCCAGCCAAATGAGATCCACCGGAAGATCGCAGAAATCCCCTTTCACCTCATCATATCCGTATCACCTGATCTGCTGCTAAAAAAGACCTTCGATGATAAAAAACTCGATTACACCTTTGATTATTACAACAAAGAGCAGAACCCGCAGGGATTTGAAAAACCCACCTCCGGCAAACCGCTCATCTATAACTTGTTTGGCAATGTTGAAGTTGAAGGGTCGCTTATTTTTACCTATGACGACCTCTTTGATTACCTGACTGAAATCTTCGGAAGGCACGAATTACACCAGGATTTACGGCAGGAACTCAAGGCATCCCGGTTGATTCTCTTCCTCGGTTTTAAATTTGACAAGTGGTATTTTAAACTGATCCTCAGGCTGTTAAATCTTCACAAAGGCAAGCTGAGCCATGCCGGATTAAAGGATAAGAACCTGCTTCCCCACATTAGAAACTTCTATACCGACGAGTTTAAAATCAATTTCCTGAATTATCATGGCATTGAAATCCTTGACACGATTTATAAAAAATGCGGTGAAAAAGGCCTATTGAGAACCAGGAAAAAACCTGCCGGTACTCAACCCGAAATCTTCATTTCGTATAGCTGGGGCGGTGAAAGCGGACAAACCGCTGATACCATTTACACTGCCTTTTCTCAAAAAGGATATACGATTATCCGCGATAAAGAAGCGCTGGGATACAAGGGTAATATAAAGGAATTTATGCAGAGAATCGGGAAGGGAAAGTGTGTTATTATTGTGATCAGCGACAAATACCTGAAGTCAGAAAACTGCATGTACGAGATGCTTGAAATAAAAAACAAGGGCGATGTGTATGGGAGCATTTACCCCATTGTGCTGAAAGACGCAAAGATATATGAAGAAATTGACCGCATTGATTATCTGAAATACTGGGACGATAAGGTCGATGCACTAAAGAAGAAAATAGAAACCATCCGCGATCCGGTTGGAAAGGTGGGTGTTTATGAAAAGATTAATCAATACGCTGATATAAGACGCATCATTGATGGTATAACCGATATGCTCCGCGACATGAATACCCTGACGCCCGAAATACACCAGGGGGGCAGTTTTGAAAAATTGATTCAGGCCGTGGACAAAAAGATGCAAGAGGAAACGGGTAGTTATTAAGGGTCTCATAATAGTCTGTACATTATAGTTGTCATTCCCGCAAGCTTTTAGCGGGAATCCAGCAGTATCTGCTCTCTGGATGCCCGATTAAAGTCCTCGGGCATGACAAATAAAAACAGCGTATGTAAATACTATTTCGAGACTGTTAATAGGTATTCATTCATTACCCTCAACGAATGCCCTAACCCGAACGAATCGGAATCCGTAGCGCGGGTGGTTTATCCCCCGCCAATGGGTGTCATCCTCCCCCAACCCCCTCCAAAGGGGGACAGTCGAGGGTTGTCCCCCGCTGGCGGGGGTTAGGGGGTGGATATTACCGCCAAATGCCGACCACAAGGGATCGGCGATACATTTTTGCCGAAAATGTCAAAATAATATTTGTAAGCGGTAGGGTGGATTAAGCGAAGCGAATCCACCATGTCACTATAAACCAATGACCTAACCCGAACGAGTTGGAAAAGAAAGTCTTTTTGTTTTTTCACACAAAGATACCAAGACACAAAGATTTATGGAAGGTATTTTACCGCAGAGGACGCAAAGAAACCAGGAGGTTAAGAAGTTGTGAGGCTGTGAGGCTGAAATGTTAATCTTCGCAGCTTCCCATCTTCTCAGTTCCCCACCTTCTGATTATATCTCCGCGATCTTGGCTCTGTGTGATTGCCTTTCTTATTTAAAAAAATATTTGTAAAAAACTATGGACCAATCAACTCCTAAACAAACAACCCTGCAGTACCGCTACCCGGGCACCCTGCCGTTTACGGCAGATGACCGGAATCTGTTTTTTGGCAGAGACGAAGACATTGCGAATCTGTCACAATTTTGTAGTCTTGAGAGTTTGATTGTTCTATACGGCAAATCGGGATTGGGAAAGACCTCGCTTTTAAATGCGGGCGTTGTGCCTCGTTTATGCGAAACGGAAAATTACGAGGCCCTTGACGTAAGGTTCGGTGCGTATCTGCCTGAAAATGTTATCAGCCCCACAGAAATATTACGGCAAAAAATAGCGGAAAAAATCTCTTTTGATAACTTTCTCTGGCAGAAGGTGCTCAAACTTCCCGATGGAGAGGATATTTCCCCGTCTGCTGAAACAGGGAATAGCAAGATCCCGGAAGACCTGTGGTATTATTTCAAGGGACTGCAAATTCAAAAAGGCGAACGGGAGGCATTTCTCATCGTCTTTGACCAGTTTGAAGAATTGTTTACCTACCCCGATGCATCGATTGCCCTGTTTGCAAGAGAACTCTCCAACCTCCTCAATGTCTGGGCGCCGCAGTTCATACGTAATACGGTAAAGGAAAGACTGAAGGCCGGCGATAATTTCATCAGCCGCGAGGAAATGGGGTTGTTATATAAACCCCTCAATATAAAGGTGGTGATTGCTATCCGCTCCGACAGGATGAGTTTTTTGAACCTCCTGAAGGATTATTTACCTGATATATTGAAAAAAACGTATGAACTGAAACCCCTTGATATACATCAGGCAAAAGACGCAATCCTCTTGCCCGCAAAAAAAGAAGGGAGTTTTGCCTCCCCCGCCTTTGCCTATGATGAAGGCGCCCTGAACGGGATGCTGCGCTACCTTTCAAAAGAAGGGAAACAAAGGGTTGAATCCTTCCAGTTGCAGCTATTGTGCCAGTTTGCCGAGAAAGTGGTAATAGATGCGGTAAAACACAATCATGAAAAGAGGCTTATAACAAGGGATGATTTTGGGGAGTTTGATACGATCTTTAAGCGGCATTACGACAGCTTAATTGGTGAAATAAAAGACGACTCCTGGCGTAAGGCGGCGCAGAAACTCATTGAGGACCATCTCATAGTCGAAGGCAATCGTGTTGCCCTGCCGGAGATTGTCATTACCAAAAGACACAATATCCCGCAAGATATCCTGCAACAACTGGTAAACTCCCGACTTTTACGTGCCGAGCCGAACACGACAGGGGGTTTTTCCTACGAAATCAGCCACGATACCCTGGTATTCCCCATCCTGGAGGCGCGCAGACTGAGGCTTGAAATTGAAGAAAAAGAAAGGGCTGAGCAGGAACGCCGTGAAGAATTACGCAAAATGCGTGAAAAACAGCGACGGCAACTCACCATTATTGCAATCGTCGCAGTGGCGGCAATAGTTTCCATTGGTCTTGCCATTTATGGTTTTTGGCAGAAACATAAGGCTCAAACCCTGGCGAACAGGTCACTGGAATTATTAAAGGGGGCTATCCATTTCACTGCCCCTACCGGCAGTCTTCTGCATCCAGTTGTTGCCTGCGAACAAGCACTTTGTATGTTGACGGGGCAACCTCTACAGCTTGCAACAAGAGACTATAAAAGGGTAATCTCCAGGCAATAAGGTAGGGATTATGCTGACTAATTGGGCTATTATGGCATTAGGCCAGCGAAATGGATAGCCCCTTTATTAAAAACCTTTATGCCGGAAGGCACAACGAATGTTTACGAATATTTCAGGAAATGCGTCATTGAAAGTTATCAAGAAGGTGCATATGCGACTGCCATTACCCATTTGAAATCTGCACATCTGTCACCGGATATACCTGCTAAAAATGACCTTGCAGAGTGGAAGGACAAAATTGATACATGCCGGCAGTTAGGGCAACAAGCGGATAAGGAATTAGAAAAGAGAAATTTTACTGCGGCACAAGGAATTTGTGAACAGATACTTGCTATTAATAAAGGCTCCAGGGCTGATACCGGCAGGCTTTCCCTGTGCAAATTGTTTATCGAACAATTGGTTTTGGTGCATGACGGTTCGTTTATCATGGGCAGTAAAGACGGTGAGCAAGACGAAATACTTCATAGAGTAGCATTGGACAGCTTTTCTATAAGTAAATATGAAACCACCAACGCCCAATATGCACATTTTTTAAACCACTATGGCAGCGACAAGGTAAAAAACGGAGATTATAAAGGGGAACAAATGGTTGATTCACACTCCTGGGGTGTAACCTTACAGGGAAAGGTCTGGCTCCCGCAGCCCGGCTATGAAGACCATCCTGTTGTTAATGTATCATGGTATGGCGCATATGAATTCTGCAGATTCTATGGCGGTAATCTCCCAACGGAGGCCCAATGGGAATATGCAGCGAGAAGCAGGGGCAGGGTGCAGCGGTGGGCAGGCACACATGATGAAAATGCACTGAAAGCGTATGCGTGGTATTTGGATAATGCAGATGGCCATACGCATCCTGTAGGCACGAGGCAGCCGAATAAACTGGGCATATATGATATGAGCGGTAACGTGTGGGAGTGGTGCTACGACTGGTATGGTGACTATCCTCATGAAGAACAAAAGAACCCTGCAGGCCCGCATAGCGGCTCGGACCGGGTGGCCCGGGGTGGCGGCTGGGGCAGCAACGCCTCCGGCTGCCGTACGGCTAATCGCGACAGCGGCGGCCCTGTCATCAGGGGCAACGTCCTCGGTTTTCGTTTCGCCAGGACAGTAAATTTTTAGGGTTTTTACCTTTTTACCCTTTGCGTCAGATGTAGATGTAGGGTAGGCAATGCCCTGCCCTATACCCATAAATAAAGCTGGACATTTAATTCCATGTTTG
>CAZBCT010000153.1:0-6655 GCA_964490485.1 uncultured Candidatus Brocadia sp.
CAAACTGGCAAATGCTTCGCCCCTACTTTTTCAAAAAACTAAATTGTTACAAAAAAAGATAATCTCCTAAGCATGTAAGACATAATTATATCTGAAAGGAAGCGTAAAATGGAAGATACTTCCCGCTCCCAGATGACTTTCTACCCAAATATCACCCCCATGATCAAGGATAATATGTTTTACGATGGAAAGTCCTAACCCTGTTCCCTTCATACCACCTTTTCCCTTGTTGTTAACCTGTTGAAATTTGTCGAAGATCTTTTTATGACATTCGTCCGGTATTCCAATTCCCGTGTCTGATATACTGACTTGAACGAAAGAATGGACCTTGCTCAGATGACTTTGTTCCGCAAAAAATTGTGGAACGGTTTTCGAGTCAGCTTTGCCCACCGTTATAGTAATCTTTCCTCCAGATGGAGTAAATTTAATGGCGTTGCTTATGAGGTTGTCCATAACCTGTGCGATCTTTTCACGATCAAGTAAGACTTTAGGTATGTTCCTTCCCTTGCTCCACTGGATATGAATATTTTTACTCTCTGCCAAAACCCGTATCTTACCAGTGCTTTTTTGAATAATATCCTGAATAGAAGCATACTGAAAATTGTACCGCATTAGTCCCGCTTCCATTCGCGAGATATCCAGCAGATCATTAATCATCATCGTAAGCCGGATGGTCTCCTCTTTGGTAATATTCAGGAGTTTTATTTGTGCATCAGATATTGGGCCGGCGATTTTTTCCAGCAGAAGATCGTTCGCTTCACGGATGACCGTTAAAGGGGTTTTCAGATTGTGGGAGACATTAGAAACAAAATCTGTTTTCATCTGGTCCATTTCTTTCAGTTTATTGCACATCTGATTAAATGCCATTCCCAGCATACCTATTTCGTCATGGGATGTTACTTCAATGCGATGATCCAAATCCCCATGCGCAATATGCTCCGTCGCATCCTTGAGGACTTTTATCGGAGAGCAGATGCTACGGGTGAAAAAATAGCCAAAGATCGCTCCAAACAGAACGGCAAACAGGATGATGACAAGCGATATCCGGGTAGATTTGTATCCAATTTGTTGAAACAGTCCGATTTTTTTAATTAATTCCGTCTGGGTAACAAGGATGAGTTTATTAATCGCCCCTGTAAGCTGGTCGAGCATTTTTTTCTTTTCTTCTTCATACCGCGCATCAGGCGGAATAACCTCCTCCTTGCCCACCAGTATGATTTCTTTTGAAACTATGGAAAGATACTTCTTATGCAGTTCCTTTGTTTGTTGTATTGCCGCGTCCTTTTCCCGATCCGTTACAGATTCTTCAAGATATTTTAGCCGTTCCAGAAATTCCCTTTTTTTCTGATCAAAAAGATCCAAAAAGGCGGTGTCATGAGTAATAAGGTATTTTTTTTCATTTCGAACCTGTTCCAGAAGACAATCTACCAGTTTTTCTCCATTTTCAATAAACGGAATGTCTGCTCTCATAATGGAGTCGGTAACCTTATTGAGATAGTTGAGGCGATAGATCAGATAAATACTCATCACCATCATGGATACTACAATAGTAATATAACTGAAAAATATTCGCTTCCAAAGGCTATTTTTTACCATAACGAGTGATAATAAAAAGCACTGCTCTATCTAAAATTCCTCTTTTCTGAGGGCAGGAACAAGATGATTTGAAGATGATGGAGAATCAAAAATACTTGATTAAAAGGTTACCTAATCTATGGATCAATGGCAAGGGAAAAAAGCGCAGCGACAAATTATATATTGCGGGAATACAGAGACTTATGCTATATTGACCCTTTTGTTACTCCATACTTAAATTTGGCGATAACTCTTACCTGCCGAGGAAATACCATGGATGTGTCAGAACGATTTCTTCAAACTGCCCTGGACGGCATTCATGATTGTATTAACATTGTAGATAAGAACTTTCGGATCATCTTTGTAAATGAAGCTGCAAGCAAGAGGGCTGGGAAAAATTGGCGTTCACTGTTGGGTAATACTTGTTATGCGCAACTATGGGGAAAAAACACTCCCTGTGAAAATTGTGTAACACGGATGGCTTTTGAGACTGGCAAACCCCAGCAAACCATTAAATGGGAAATCAGCAATGATGGTAAAAAACACTTCATGGAACATTTTGCATTCCCTATCGCAGAAAAGGAAGGCGCGGTTGAATATACCGTTGAAATTTTTAGAGACATTACCGAGAGAAAATTACTTGAAGAGGAGCGGGAACAACAGCGGCTTGAATTAGGCAAACGGATACGCGAACTCCGGCACGCCTATGAGGAACTAAAGTCTTTGCAAAACCAACTCCTGCAAGCTGAAAAAATGGCTTCTATCGGACTCCTTGCATCGAGCCTTGCCCATGAGCTTGACACACCCCTCGCAACGATCTCTGGTTATTGTGAATTACTGGCAGAGGAAATCCATGCTGACCATGTGTTAGTACGCGTGAAAACCATTTCTGAGCAGGTGATGAAGTGTCAAAAAACGATCCGAAGTTTATTGGATTTTTCAAGGAAATCGAACGGTGATAGAAAGTTATGCAATATCCACCCTTTAATCAACAGCATCCTTTCTCTTGTTGAGCATCGTCTCATTATTCACAAAATAAAACTACATACCCTCTTTGATAAGCAGATACCGCTGGTATGTGTTGATGGAAACCAAATCCAACAGGTAATTTTAAACCTTGTGAATAATGCCGTAGATGCCTTGCCTCAGGGAGGGGATATCTTTATTAAAACCAAGGTGAATCGTGAAGCAAAATCCGTTGAACTTATCTTTGAAGACAATGGCATCGGCATACCCCGGGAAAATCAGAGGCGCATCTTTTCGCCGTTCTTTACAACCAAAGATCCTGGCAAAGGGACGGGGCTGGGGTTATCGATCTGTAAGAATATTATTGCTACCCATGGTGGTACCATAATTCTTGAAAACCGTGACGGCAAAGGCACTAAATTCATTATATCTTTACCGGTTTCAGAAACACCTTGATCAGAGGATAGGGATTTTGAAGAAAATCTTGATTGTTGACGATGACACTGCGATGGGCGAAATGTGCAAGGAGCTTTTAAAAAGCAAGGGGTACCCATCGGACGTTGTTACAAGCGGCAGAGAGGCTATTGAAAAGGTAACCACAAATGGCACCTACACCATCATCCTTACCGATCTGGTTATGCCCGACATAGACGGAATAGAAGTCTTAAAAAAGGTCAAACAACAAAATTCAAACATTGACGTAATCGTCATGACCAGTTATGGCACGGTTACCAATGCTGTGGAAGCTATGAAACTGGGAGCCGCTGACTACCTTACAAAACCATTCAAGCGCGATGAGCTTATCATTGTTATCGAGAAAATTTTACAACTCCAGCGTCTGGAAGGTGAGGTAGATCGGTTACGTTCAGAACTTGCCGAAAAATATACCTTTGGCAATATTATTGGTGAAAGTCCAAAGATTAAAAAAATCTATGAAATTATATCCAATGTATCCAACACAGAAGCCAATATTCTGATTCAGGGAGAAACAGGAACGGGCAAGGAGCTGGTGGCCAGGGCAATCCACTATAACAGCGCCCGCAAAGACCATCCTTTTGTAAAAGTAGACTGCGCATCGCTTGCGGAGGCATTATTAGAAAGCGAACTTTTTGGACATGAAAAAGGGGCATTTACCGGCGCCACAAAAGACAGAATCGGCAGATTTAGAACCGCAGACCGCGGCACCATCTTTCTTGACGAAATTGGCAATATTTCTCTGGCAGTTCAGGCTAAGTTGCTTCGTGTTCTGCAGGATAGTGAATTTGAAGCCGTTGGAAGCGACGAACCAATAAAAATAAACGTGCGCACTATCGCGGCAACCAATGCAGACCTTGAGGATCGCGTTGAAAAAGGTCTGTTTCGCAGGGATCTCTTTTACCGGCTGAATGTCATTCGTGTCCATTTGCCACCCTTGCGGGAACGAATAGATGATATCCCGATACTTGCCTCACACTTCCTTTCCCTTCAGAACAAAAAAAACCGGAAAATGGTGGAAGGGATATCCCGTGAGGCATTAAACAAACTGATGTCCTATACCTGGCCGGGAAATATCCGGGAACTTGAAAATGTCATCGAACGTGCTGTCATTCTTTGCAAGGGAAATATGATTGAACCGGTAGATGTCCCTTTGTATCAGGAAAAAATTGGATCCCTCCAGGATTTATCCGGAAAATCACTCCAGACACTTATGAATCAGATTGAACGTCAGATCATTATCAATACGTTGGAATTGACCCATGCAGACAAGGAAAAGGCCATGAAAATACTCAAAATTTCCCGTGCCAGTCTTTACAATAAACTCAATAAACACAAGATTGCCGAACTCTTATAATCCTGAACTATGAAAGAATTATCATTGCTACATATTGAGCATTGGCAAAACTTCCTCCTCGCCTTTATTCCTCTTTTTATAGCAATTGATGTGCTGGGAGTACTCCCGATTTTCATGTCGCTGATTGAAGGAACCGAAAAACCACAGAAGACAAAAATCATACGCCAGTCAGTAATTACCGCCCTGACTGTCAGTATTGGCTTCCTGGCCATAGGGAAATTTGTCTTTTCTGTGCTGGGAATTGAAATATACGACTTCAAAATGGCCGGAGGACTTCTGCTGCTGGTATTCGCCATCAATGATCTGCTCTTCGCAGAAAAAGGGAAAAGAACCATCACCTCAACCATGGGAGTCGTTCCGTTAGGTATCCCGCTTATTGTGGGTCCAGCCGTTTTAACCTCGATCATTATGACCGTGGATACCTATGGCTATGTTCCTACGATAACATCGCTTGTGGTGAATCTTATCATTGTATGGCTTGTGTTTCTGAAATCAGATTTTATCTACCGGTTTATGGGGGAAGGTGGTTCCAAGGCCTTTGCCAAGGTGGCATCTCTGTTACTGGCAGCAATTGCAGTAATGATGATTCGGCGCGGCTTTGTTGATATGATAATCCATGCGAACAAATCCTCCTAGCAACGCATGACTATTCTCACAAACCTTATGTACTATAGTAAACGTCTTAAAAAGTTGACACGCTGTTCCTCTGTGTCATTCCCATGCAAGTGGGAATCCAGGAATGCGGCGAAAGATAAGAAAACCCTTCACTTTTGAAACAGTAGGGGCGAAGCATTTGCCAGTTTAGGCTTGAATGCATGTATGCCAATAATAGCAAATGCTTCGCCCCCACACTGCGTGGTAAACATCGTCATTGTTGGAATTTTTCAAAAACTAAATTGTTACAAAAGAAGTAATTTGACATTATAAGCTAAAATAAATTACAATGATACTTTCTTATTTATTTCATTTTACGTATAGGAGACGTCCATGTTAAAAGGATGTAGTAAGCCGTTAGGGATGGTATTGAGTGGAATATTATGCTGGCAGTTAAGCGCCTTTGCTACGGAAACAGATGCAAAAAAACCTTCTGCACCAGCCAAAGAAGTTAAATCTGAGCCGAAGACAGAAACGAAGACTGAGGCAAAGGCCGGAACATCAAAGGTGGAAACCAAGAGCGACACAAAGGCCGAAGCTAAAGAGTCAAAACCAAAAGAGGCAGCACCCACAGCAAAAGAGCAAGACCCAAATAAGGTTTTAGCAACGGTCAATGGTGAGAATATCCTCCAAAAAGATGTTAACCAAGTCATCAGCAGGTTTGGGAATCAGATACCGGAAGAACAAATATCGGGAGTTACCAAACAAGTACTTGATGGTTTAATTACCCAAAAACTGCTCACTCAATTCATTCGGGACAATAAGATTGAAGTTGGTAAGGCAGATATAGAAACAGAACTGAATAAGGTGCGGGAAGATATTAAAACAAATCCTGGTCTGGCAGGCAAAACCCTTGAGCAGGTATTAGAAACACACGGAAGCTCAATTGACGACTTGAAAAAGGATATCGTCATATCCCTGTCCCTGGAAAAGTACCTTGGGAAAGACCTCGATGATAAAAAACTAAAGGCATATTTCGATCAGAATAAGGCTGTTTACGATGGCACCGAAGTAAAGGCAAGCCATATCCTGGTAGATACCAGGGCGATGACGACCGATGCAGAATTGTCTCAGGCAATGGAAAAAATCAAGAAAGTGAAGGGGGAGGCTGATGCCGGAAAGGATTTTGCTGAGCTTGCAAAACAATATTCTGATTGCCCCTCTAAGGAAAAGGGCGGAGACCTGGGATTATTTAAAAGAAAGGGACAAATGGTTGAACCTTTCGCTAATGCAGCGTTTGCGCTTAAAGTAGGGCAGATCAGTGGTCCTGTTAAAACAAACTTTGGATATCATATCATCAAGGTGACAGAAATAAAGAAGGGAACAGATGTTAAATTCGATGATATAAAACAGAATGTGAAACAGGACATGCTCCAGGAAAAGGCTCAGGTACTGATATCACAGATCAGACAGAAGGCAAAAATAGATATAAAAGCCTGAAGGAACCGTTTTTCACAACTTCTGTTTGGTTGAAGGGTATTAATTTTCAATAAATGACAAGCTTCCCATTCGTTGTAAAAGGATGGGAAGCTTTTTTTATAATTTAAAGCACGCGACATTTTAGTTGATTTTTTGTAACAATTTAGTTTTTTGAAAAAGTAGGGGCGAAGCATTTGCTATAATTGGCAT
>CAZBCT010000154.1:0-6596 GCA_964490485.1 uncultured Candidatus Brocadia sp.
GCAGTGATGAGAAAAGATTCTTTGACTATTATGCTCCTCAATGGGATGTGAGGAAGGTGCGGGACATAACTGAGTTACAGAGAGATTTACTATCCTCATTAGATAACCCGCAACAAATTCTCCTGGTTCATTCTTTTGGAGAAATCAGGCAATTCGGCATAACGCACCCACCAAGTGCGACATTTAAAGGAAATCCCTATACCAATAGCACACGGGAAGGATTGTTGCTTTACACCCTGACTGACTGGTAACTCGCACGTCCTTTCCGATGGGTATTTTGTAATAGTTACAACTATTCAATGTAACTATTACACGCTTTATACTCGCAGTCCGTCTCATCCCAAAAGAAACAATAACATATTTAACATTTATCATAATACATTTCAATCACTTATCGCACATACCTGCCCTTACTTCTTTTTCAAAAAAATTTCGGCATTCCCATTGCGTAGTATAGAGCGCAGCAAAGCCGCAACCAATTCCCCGTCCTCCCCCAGCCCATGTAGAGCGACCAGTCTGGTCGCTTTACAATGAGGGGAGCTTAAAGTCGCTGCCGAAGGCAGCCTAATTTCACGCGCTTGGAAAGCGGTGCTACATAAAATAATGAAACGAAAGACGGTACTGATAACTGGTGCAACAGGATTTTTAGGAAGTTTTATAACGCGGGAACTTCTCAATGCCGGTTTTAACCTCATACTTTTGATCAGAAAGTCAAAACAGGTGCGAGCCAGGGACAGAATTTCCGAGGTTTTCCCATCACTTGAAGATACAGCGGCAGAACTGGTCTCCGGCAAACTCTCCGACCGTGTGGAGATCGTGGAAGGAGATGTTTCTCATAAGCATTTCGGGCTGCATGCGAAAGATTATTCAAGATTATCAGATACCGTTGATGAGGTATTTCACTGTGCTGCCGCAACCAAGTTTTACCATGAATCAGATAATATGCTGGTGCAAACTAACATCTATGGCACTGAACACTCAGCATGGTTTTGTCTTTCAGGCAAAAGGAAAAGATTTCACTATGTGAGTACGGCATATGTCGCAGGGACACGGCGCGACACCATTTTTGAATATGAATTGGAGAAAAATCAGACCTTTAACAACACCTACGAAAAATCAAAATTTAATGCCGAGAAATTACTGAGGCAGCTCGCTGCCCGATATAATATCCCTACGACAATTTATCGGCCAAGCATTATTATTGGTGATTCCATGACCGGTGTTACCCGTAATTACGACAATATTTATGTGTTTGGTAAAGGATTACACCGCCTCAAAAATTATGAGATACAAAAAAACAGGGATACACCACGGAGTAGCAAAAAGAGTTTAGGCTATTCTCCATCCCTGAGAATCCCTGGTGACAAACATGCTACGATCAACCTGGTGCCGGTAAATTACGTCACGCAGGCGATCGTTGCCATCTCCGGACAGGAACAGAGTATAAACAAGACATTTCAGATTGTGAATCCGTCTCCGCCCACCCTTGGTGAACTTGCGGAATGGATGACGTTTGCAACAGGTGTTCACCGGGTAAGGATCGTCCCCAGGTACGAATTTCAAATACATCCGGAAACTTTTGAGGAGAAATTATTTTTAAAAGGAACAGATACTTTTCAGCCCTATATGTTTGGAGAACCTTATTTCGATTCCACGAACACCAGGATCATGTTAGGCGGCACAACCATCGAATGTCCTTTAATTACCCAGGAAGTTATCAACCGCTTTATTCAGTATGCCCTTGATACCAATTGGGGTAAGAAAAAATACGTTGATGAAAGAGAATTGTCACACAGACAGACTGACCACAACAAAGTTGACTAACCCTTAATGATATACCATACTCATGAACGGAAGACCGGAAATTCCTGAAAATATTACTCATGCTG
Source organism: uncultured Candidatus Brocadia sp. (assembly GCA_964490485.1). GTDB lineage: Bacteria > Planctomycetota > Brocadiia > Brocadiales > Brocadiaceae > Brocadia. Next base: position 1,890 of record CAZBCT010000154.1, read on the forward strand.
AGTATTTCAATCACTTGTTAAAGGACAGGGTGAATAAATCCCCAATTTCCAAAATACCCGGACTTAACGCTATCATCCAGTTCGAGATAACGGATAGCGGAAATGGGATATGGTACGTCGTAGTCGAAAACGGTTTCGTAACGGCAGTATCGAAGGAAACGCTTGAGAAACCCACCTGCGTCTTTATATTGGACAGCGATACGTTTCTCTCTATTCTCAGACGTGAAATAACGCCTCAAAAGGCATTTTTTAAAGGAAAGGTTGCCATCAAGGGCAACATGCTCCTGGCGCTCAGGATGAATATCCTTGTTGAGTATATGTAGTATTTAAAGAAACGGGGTATTGTTATGAAAGATAGGGTAAGATACCAGTTTTTACAACAAAAGAAAAAAATAATGTTATTGCTGTTGTCCATGCTTATGATAGGTTTATTTTCCATCAAAGCAATAATATCATTTTCAGATATTACAACCAATGAGATCTTACCGTATCCTTCACCGCATAGCGGCACAAAGGATAGATCATGTTACTATTGTCATTCCCTGAGGAATAACCCATGGAGCGATAACGATGGCGATCACGATAATGAAGAAGATGGTGAAGTTTATGATGAAGAGGACAGGAAAAATGAGTACGAGCGGGAAGATGCCTAAAATACATCAGAGTCCGGTAGTCTTGCTGATGTCAAAAAACTCTAGTAAACGCATAAAGAAGGTTGTCATTGCGAGGGCGTTAGCCCGAAGCAATCTCTGTAGTGGGATTGCTTCGCTATCGCTCGCAATGACCAGCACATGCCAACTTATTAAACACGTTTACTATAATTAGGGGTTTTCACCTTGAGACAATACGTTCATATTCTCCTTAAATTCAGAACGGCAATCTTAGCCTGCACCATAATAATAACAGTATTTTTTGGTTACTGTGCCAGAGGAATGAGGACTGACAATTCCATAGAGATCTGGCTTTCAAAAAATGATAAGGACTTGGATTATTATAAGGCTTTTTTGGAGAAATTCGGGAATGAGGAGTTTTTGGTAGTGGCCTTTAGTGCTGCGAATCTGTTCACCAAAGACCGTATGCAGGGTATTAAGACGGTTGCAGAGAAGATGAGAAGACTGGATGGCATTGGGAGGGTAACTTCAATAGCAGATGTATTTAAAGATAAGATTACATCTCCTGTTTTTCAGAAAAAAATCAGGTCCCAGCAGGGTCGTTCTGTGATGAACATCTTTAAACAGCAATTACTCGCAGATTCAGGGTATCAAAATAATCTTATTTCTAAGAACGGTAAAACCACAGCCATCATTGCCACCATAAAATGTGAAGGACCCGAATCAAGAAAACAATTAGTGAACGAAGTCACAGAAATATTGTATCAAACGACTGTTAAGCCGGAGGACGCACAGAAAAAAACCCATACGTATCATGTGGCCGGCCCGTCTGTTGTAAATACAGAACTTGATCGTATGTCAAAGCAAGACATGGACAGATTTACACCGCTTATGTTTGCAATGTCGATTATGGTACTAGGGTGCCTGTTTAGAAAATTATCCGGTGTGTTCATTCCTCTCTTGACGGTTGGAGTTTGTATCATATGGGTCATCGGTTGTTTTGTGCTTCTTGGTCAGACCATGAACATGATTGCAAACATGCTTCTCCCTCTAACCTTTATCATCACCCTTTCAGCCTCGATTCATATGATCAGTCACTATTATCGCGAGAGTACATCTTCTGTCCTTCAGGAAGATGCCATTTGCAATACATTACGGCATGTTGGTGTTCCTATTTTCATGACCACAATCACAACGGCAATCGGGTTTGTTTCCCTGGCAACCAGCAGCATCCCTCCCGTTTTCATTACCGGATTATTCATGAGTGGTTGTGCGGCACTTACCTTTCTTATCAGCATGACGTTTATCCCCATATTGCTATCCTTTCTCCCTCCATATAAGCCTGTATATACAGGAAACAAAGTTTCACCCAGAAACGATCTAGCAGAGTGGCCTGACAGAGAACGAGGCATGGGACTTCTCCTGTTCTGTCTAGGGCGACTCATTGTAAAGTATAAAGGGCTCATCCTTTCCTGTGGGCTTGCTGCGGGTTTATTCTGCGCGTGGGGCATCTCAAAACTTCAGGTAGAATCGGATCTCATGGCATCCTTCCCGGTAGATAGTCAAATAGCAAGGGACAATGCCTATATTGAAAGACATCTAATGGGCTTATTACCCGTGGAAATCGTTGCTGAAACAACCAATGGTATGAGCATACTTCAGCCAAACCTATTGAATAATCTGGTAAATCTCCAGAAATATCTTCGAAAAATACCCGAGGTGACAGGTTCAATTTCCATTGCAAATTATATCCAGCAAACTCATCAAATCGTAAATAATGATAACCCACAGTATTATTCAATACCAAATACCAAAAAAGAGACCTCGGACTATGTAAAAATGGCTGCTCTTTATGGCGATTCCTATGTGAATAGTCTGTATACAAAAGAACACACCGCTGCAAGGATATCCGTAAGAATGAAGCAGGTTGGTTCAAACCGATACCAGGCCGTTATCAAATCGATCAAAGAATACATCCACCGGCATCTTGATACAACAGCGCTGTCGTGGCACATTACCGGCATAGTTCCCCTCTTAATCAATGTTCAGGACAACATCCTCCGGAGTGAAATACAATCCTTTTCCCTGGCCTTTTTGTTGACCTTTATTTCCACAGCCGTAGTTTTGAAATCTTTTAAAATCGGGCTTATCAGCGTTATACCAAATTTGCTGCCCGGCACGATAACCCTGGGTTTAATGGGTTTCACCGGCATGAAACTCGACGCGGCAACGATCATGATTGCCAGCATTGCCCTGGGAATATCGGTCGATAACACCATTCACATCTTTTACCGTTTTAAAAAAGAATTGTCTGTTGACGGGAATCATGCGGAGGCGGTTTGCCGCACCTTGCAAGGAGCCGGGAAAACGGCACTATTTACCTCTTTAGCAGCGGCCTTTGGGTTTGTGGTCTTTTCCTTTTCCAGCTTTAAACCAATACAATATTTTGGCTTACTCACCAGTGTGACCATCGTAAACGCAATGGTATCCGATGTATTTATTTCACCCGGTTGTCTGATGCTGTTTAAGCCAAAGTTTAGATGAAAAGTAGGGGCGAAGCATTTGCTGGTTTTGGAATGAACGCATTAATGCCAATTTTAGCAAATGCTTCGCCCCTACACTACGCGCCAAACATTACTATAGAAAGCGCAGTAAACTAAGTATACATACACCTGTCATTGCGAGGGCGATAGCCCGAAGCAATCTCTACGGCATGGATTGCTTGCTTCGCTCACAATGACAACTTTCTTTTTGCGTTTACTATTTCTGGAATCTTTTAAAGATCAAATTGTACCAATAAGGAAACTTTGATGATACAAACGGGAATAAGAAGCAATACCAATAATACCTCAATAAATTCCTATCTTCTCACAAAGTGCGATCACACCAGACTGGACCAACGTTGGAACCAACCTACCCTGCAAGATGCCGAATGGTTTGGTGTTTCAATCGATATGTGGGTGCGGCATATCATTTCAATACACTTTGACCCTGTTGCCGGCTCACGATATTGGCTACACAAGGAAAATAAATTGGGAATCAATGCAAGAAGAGATATTTCTTCGCTGGAAGATTTGCCTATCCTGGGACCAATGGAGGAAGATGATCTCCGGCGGTACCCACTGGAGTATTTTATCCCAAAAATTTACCTTGAAAACAAAGCATCCTTCATTCTGGGCGAAACGGCAGGAACAACCGGCCTCCCAAAAACAACCGCTTACCTGAAAGAAGAGTTCACTTTCACTTTTGTTACGTGGTTCCGGTATATCGCAGAGCACAGAGGATTTCCCCAAGGCGCTCAGTGGCTATGGGTTGGCCCCAGCGGCCCACACATTATCGGCAAGGCAGTTGGTCCGGTTGCACAGAGTATGGGGAGTATGGACCCGTTTTCCATCGACATGGACCCACGATGGGTGAAAAAACTCAAACCTGATTCCCTGGGGTATAAAAGGTACATCAGCCATATCCTTGAACAGGCGCTGGATATATTGAAACGACAACACATTGAAGTAATCTATTCTACACCACCCCTGCTGTTCAGATTGGCCGAAATAATGCAGGGTGAACAACGGATGCAAATACGCGGGATTCATTATGGCGGAGTCGCCATTGAACCAGAACAACTCAAACAATTTCGAAACGAGCTCTTTCCGCAAGCCGTCCATATTGCCGGCTACGGAAATACCTTGTTTGGCTTGTGCATGGAAATTGAGGAATCTATGGACGGCAATCTTGATTATTATCCTCCCGGCCCGCGTATGGCTGTTCAGGTTGTTTCTACAAATGACGGCATTCATCCGGACAGAAGTCGTCTTGCTCAGATCGTTCAATACGGTGAGAAGGGGCAGGTAGTGTGCCATCGGCTTGACGTCTCGTTTTTCATCCCCAATATGTTTGAGAGAGACGAGGCCGTTCGCATTGCGCCTACGAAAAATGCGCAGATGCTCGGTATTTATCAGGACGGCGTCAGAAATCCATCGCTGTTGAAGGGATTAGAAACAAATGCAAAGGTAGGGGTGTATTGACATAAAGTAGGCTGCTTTTGGCAGCTACTTTAAATCTCCCCTCTAAAAAGAGGGGCCGGGGGTGTGTTACG
>CAZBCT010000155.1:0-6586 GCA_964490485.1 uncultured Candidatus Brocadia sp.
ATACCCAAACTGGCAAATGCTTCGCCCCTACCTTTTCAAAAAACTAAATTGTTACCATTCCTCATAGAAGGTAATTTTTTCCTTGAGTACCTGACGGCGAAAATCGGGACTCCTTAGTCCGCTGATTGTGAGCAGGTCAACTTCACAATTCAAAGTATCCTCAAACCGATGAAGCAGCCCAAAGTACCTTTTTGCAGGGTTCAAAGTAGGGTTCTCAAATTCAACAAGCAAACCTACATCACTCCTCCCCCAGTCACCTCTCCGCATACAAGTGAGCCGAAGGTGAATGATCTTGCGAACCGAGATTCTTCGCTTCGCTCAGAATGACAAAAAACGAAGGGCACAGAACCGGACATTTGATCTTTTACGACACACGAGTGAAAAACCTATCATGATGAGGCTTGCTATATTGAGCGCTGCCAGGATCAGGCACGTTCCGAATATGCCAAAAAGGGGGATAAAGATTACTCCGGTCAATATCGCCCCCAGAAAGGCTCCAACGTGATCGGCGCTGTTCGTAGCGCCGGCAGACACAGCAATATCTTGGCGGTGTTCTATGAGTATCTTATTGACCAGGGGAAACTCCATGCCGGTCAATATCCCTGCAACACCAATAAAGCAGGTTAAACCAACTTCTGCTGCTATTGAATAAGAAGACAACAAATGAATGAAAAACGGCAGCACAAGGGCATAGCATCCAATAACCCCTTCAAAGATCATCAGCAGAGTAATCCAGCAGGAGTCGGACGCCGACAAACGAGTTTGTCCGTGCCACCCTTTTGTATTGAAATTCTCTGACGTAGAGATATTACTGTTCGCTGCGGGGAGACGGTTCCTACCGATCACTTTCTTGATAATTCGGTTTGCAAAATACCCACCGAACGCAAGGCCCACCATAAAGACGGCAACGATAACCCCCATCCTCTCGTAAATATAACCGTAGATATTTTGAAAAGCATAGAGCAGCACCATTTCCATTGCAATACCGGCAAAGCCAGTTGTGGCCAGGGCAATGAGGCAATTGGTTTTGAGCTGTTTGGTGTAATACGAGTTAAATCCTTTCCATTGCCTGAAAATCAAATACATGATCCTTCCTGTCAGTATCAGAAGGATAGGGATAAAAAACGATTGAATACCCGTATTCTTTAGGCATTGAAATAATCCATGCAAATAACCTCCGGTAAGCGAATCCCATAATACGAGGTTTAAAAAGTAGGTGACAGGCCTTGCATCGGTATTGACGGGTAAGTCTTCTCTCCGGCTGAGTTGCTTTTCGATAAAGGCAACCTGTTCCGGTTGAAGCAGGGTGTAAAAGAGATGTTCGGTAAAACATCCTGATTGTATCTGGAATTTCCGATATCGCTCCATGAGTGTTTCGATGTCCGGGGTAATGATCCCTTTCTCATTGCATGCAAAATAGAAATTGGTTTGGCCGGGTGTTACCAGTACCTGAGTGAATGCCTCATGCAACGTGCGATAAAGAGACCCCGTATAACTTCCAATATCCTTTCCAATATAGGTTACAGCCGAGCTAACTGAGACAGCCAGGACGCCGTCGGATTTTAAAATGGCCTGTGCCTCCTGGAAAAATTCAAGGGTATAAAAGCGATTGAGGAAGGCCGTTGAGGGGTCTGGGGTATTCACCAGAATAATGTCATAGTGTCGTTTCTTCGCCCTGTTTTTTACATAATAACGGCCATCCTGATGAAATGCCGTTACGCGCCGATCGGACAGGGCTTGTTTATCTGAAGGGGATAGATATCTGCCGGAGATTTGCAGGAGGTCTTGGTCCAGTTCCACGTAGTCCAGTGATTCGATAGGATACAAGAGCATTTCTGAAATGATTCCGCCCAGTCCGTTGCCGATGAGGAGTACCTGTTTCGGGGAGGGATGCTGGGTCATTACCAGATGGGCGATTTGGGCATACTCATACTCATTGGGAAAGGCAGCGGCATATTGCCCATTGAGATAAATACTGTATTGTTCCGCTTGTTTGCCAATATCGATGTGTTGGTATTTTGAGTCTGCAGAGGTCACCAGTTCAATATGAGGATTCAGCGTATTCCATCGTATCTTTGTTGACAACGCCTCTACCTTATCAGGAACAGGTGAAAACCAAACCACCGTCATCGCCAATGCAAAACTCAGGGAAACAAGGCCTAAAATCCTACTTGTCCTATCTTCCCTGCTCCGGGAATAAAAAGATAAAAAGGTTAAAAGGGCAAAGATACCCACATTCAAAAGTGCAATGATTTTAAATGGATGAAATCTCGATACCATAAAAAATGAGAATACGAGTCCCCCGGCAAGACTCCCCATGGATTCTATGATATAAACCGCTCCGATATCTATTGCTGCATCACGGGTATTTTCATTTTGGATTTCGGATTTCTGATTTCGGACTTCTGATTGCGAATTGGATGATGAATCCGAATTCCGCAAGCTTCGATCTGAAGCAGGTGCATGGTTATTGCCATCGTGGTCTGCAGTGGCATTCCACACGACCTTTGATGAGAACGGGAAGATAAAACCAATGACAAAACTAAACGGCAGGATTAATCCGAAGGAGATAAGGAGCAAAGGTATTAAGGGAATGTACTCACCGATTCCGACACTCAAAAAGCCCCGCACGCCGCGTATAAAAAAGATCTGTGCGGGCAGCAGAAGGCACAGAACGAACAAGGAGATAATAAAGACACCGAGGGCATGCTGAAAGGCATGCCCAGCCTTTGCACCTGCAAAGGCGCCTGTTGCAATACCCAGAAACCATGCGCCAAATACGATACCCAGGCAGAGTTCGTTGCCATAAAAGACGTTCAGAAACTCACGGATCAATATCACCTGGGCAATGGTTGCATAACAACCAATCGCTGCAATGCACAGGAATAGGAGGATATGGAATGTCCTGCTTTGCATGGTTTTGCGCTTGAAATGGCTTGCCATAAGGGTAAACTAACTTTTGCAGAATATACGCAATATCTTAACATATAATCCGGTAAGTTGGTATCCTTATAATTACGGCACCTGTTGTTTCATATGAATATTTCTTGACTTTTCCAGAAATTCAGATTGAATTTTATTATAATGATTGCGTGGATTAGTCCAATGGAAAATCTGGTAATGAGAGAACTATGAAATCTAAGGAAGATGTTCGGCTGCAAATTATATCAAAGGTAAATAAGATCGTGGTCAAGATAGGTACGGGTGTGCTTACTACCGAAGATGGATATGTGGATAAGAAGCAAATACAGAGACTGGCAGAACAGGTGGTAGAGCTAAAGAAGATGGGATACGATGTTGTTGTGGTAAGCTCCGGTGCAATTGGGTCCGGAATGGGAGAACTCGGTATAGAAAAGAGGCCTGGCACATTACCTGAATTACAGGCAATTGCCGCAATCGGGCAAAGTAAACTGATCAGCGTGTATGATGATTGTTTTAAATTACACGGGTATCACGCAGCCCAGATACTCCTCACCCGCGAGGATTTTGAGGATCGGCAGAGATACTTAAATACCTGCAATACGATCCATACGCTCTTTCAGCTCAATGCCATCCCCGTGGTAAACGAAAACGATACGATTTCCGTGGATGAAATCAAGTTTGGCGACAATGACGCACTCTCAGCCCTGGTAACGAATCTGCTGAATGCAGAGTTGCTTATCATCCTCTCTTCCGTTGATGGACTATACGATAAATTTCCCACGGGAAAAAGCAAGGCTGCGGTAATCCCTGTCGTAGAAAATGTCTCTGATGAAGTGCGGCAATTGGCCTTTGATTTCAAGACCAAAAGGGGCGTAGGCGGTATGCAGACCAAGCTGGATGCGGCATCCGTAGTGACAAATGCAGGAGAAGCCATGATTATTGCCAATGGAAGGGCGGATGGGGTATTGAAGAAGATCGTGCAAGGCGAGCATATTGGCACTCTCTTTCTTCCCAAAGAGGAGAAAATGACGAGCCGCAAACGGTGGATCGGTTATACCATAAAACCAAAAGGAACGATTTATGTGGATGACGGGGCCATGCACGCCTTAACAAAAAAGGGCAAGAGTTTACTTGCATCAGGCATTGTATCGGTGGAAGGGGTGTTTCATAAAGGGGATACCATCTCAATCTGTGGCAAGGGGAATGGCTCTATTATTGCGCGTGGCCTGACAAACTATTCTTCCGAAGAGATTGAGAGGATTAAGGGATGCAGTACCTCTCATATTGTCAAAGTGCTGGGTTATAAGCTATACGACGAAGTTATTCATAGGGACAATATGGTGATTTTGTAAGGGTGAATCTATGATGAACGCAATAACAAAATTGTCATTGCGAGCGACAGCGAAGCAATCCCACGATAGAGATTGCTTCGGGCTAATGTCCTCGCAATGACAACTTCCATTAATCGTTAACTATTGAGGAGGATGTTTTCGTGGAATATCAATTTTTAATCGACACGTATGAAACAGAGCGGATGAAGACGCTGAGCGTCTGGAGTATGTTTAAGGACGAAGATATGCGTGTGCGTCCTCGGCAACAAGACAGGCGTGGAAGAAATGCCCTGGAGCATATGGTGCATCAATGTGTGAGTGAAAATCTCTGGTTTCACAATATGCTGGAGATCGATGTTGACGCTCCACCTTTACCAAAAGAGGAAACCCGTTTGGAGTTTATAAAACGCTATGCGGAGGATTCCGGAAAACGACTTACTGCTTTACAAAAGACAGATAAGGCCTGGTGGGAAAAAATAGCGACATTCTTTGACACGAAGCGGTCAAAGGCATGGGTCATGACCAGAAGAATCGCACATTCAGCGCATCATCGTGGGCAGTTAACCGTGATGTTGCGCATGTTGGGTCGGGAAATTTACAGCACCTACGGTCCTTCCGCAGATACCGGTGGCCTGATGATACATAATGCACCAACAATATATCCTTACTCCAGCATAGAATCGCTTATTGACGGTGAAATGCGGGGCGGGGCCAAAGCGCCACTGCCGGGACCAGGAGATAAACCGTGCACAGAACGGCCTGATGCCGGATAATGAATGTTCTCGTGCCAATACTACCGCATGCCATCTTTCATTTGGTTTCTGAAAAAGGTGCAAACCTTTTGTGAAATGAGGTCTTCCTGCCCCCGGTAGAAATGGTCGCTATGCTCAATGAGTTCCAGGGTCTTTGGCGGCGACAGGTTTTCAAAACCCTTCAGGGTGTCTTTTTCTGTCGTTGAGAAGTCATTCTCGCTATAGATGCATAATTTGTTCATTGCACATGTGCGAAAGAAATCCAGAGAGTATCGACCAAAGGGAATTGAGATGCCGGCAAATGCCTTAACATTTTTATTCTCCACAACTACCCGCATTCCAACGAAGGCGCCGAATGAATATCCCGCGATAAAAATATCATCCGTTATACCAGGCTGTGAAATTATGAATGCAAGAGCTGCATGAGCATCCATAACGGCATCAGAGTAGTCGTCCCCATTCAGAGATCGATCCCAATATTGGAATCGTTGAGCGATATCTGCTATGTGCAATCCGCTGTTTCCCACACCACGATAGTTGAATCGAAGGGATGCAAATCCCATGTCGGCAGATACCCGGGCAAGGCTGGTAATGACATTGTTGTCTACATTACCGCCAAGATTAGGATGCGGTGCGCATAGCAGGATTGCAGGGGATGACGGTGACTCTTCGTGGTATGTCAAGATGCCTTCCAGTTTTAGACCGTCTGAATAAAAATGCACGCATTCTTCAATCATGGTTAAAAAGCATCATCTCCGTGTTTCGGCTTCTCACGGACAATATCCATCGATTTTAAAAGTTTTTGCGATAACCGGAAATTATGCATGCCATATGATTGAACGAGTCTCAAGAGATTCCGTGTGTCTTGTGTCCCGATACCGTTTCCGCTGAATTGTTTGATCTCTTTATCGAGTGTCTCCTTCCATGCATCATGTAACAGTCCGTAATCGTTGTTATGACATTCTATGCAATGATTACGCACGGCCTTAAACGAAAACCCGTTCAATTCCGGCTTATGACAATTGGTACAGGAAACTGCTGAAGACATCCAATCGGGCATTTTTATTCCCATGCCCTGGATTTCTCCCTTCAGGTAATCTTGTACTTCGGTGTGGCAAGGTAAACAATCCATTTTATAAACGGCTATTTCCTGATTTTTTGGGAAAGAACGTGTGGCTGTTTCATGCTCTTTATTATGGTGGCAGATCCAGCAATCTTTCTTTTGTATCGTCAGCCCACCATGGGTTTTCGTATGAACGGTATCATTATTATGGCATTGATGACACTCCACTCCCTGATGGGGAGCGTGCGATTTATGTCTGAATATTTCTCCCTCGTACACAGTATAATACGCCAGGTAATTCACATGACATTTGTCAGTACACGAGCCGGAAGGAAACGGCACATCGTCTGGTTTAGCGGTGAAACGGTCATTTCCTTTGGCGATCGACGACAATGCAACAATACTTAAGTAAAACATCAATCGTACATAAAATTTGATCATGGTTTCAATTCACACTTTGTCTTAAATTAGGCCTTCGGCAACTTTTACCCTGTGTCCCTTCGCTGGTTCAATCGTCC
>CAZBCT010000156.1:0-6559 GCA_964490485.1 uncultured Candidatus Brocadia sp.
ACTACCGCTGCTCCTATCCATCCTCTTCCTTTCATCGCTCTTCCTTCCCTCCTAAAACAATTAATCTACAACGTAAAATAAAGTACAACTATTTTGTAACGTGCGGACAAGTGCCTGATTTTGTACAGATTATTTCCAAAGCAACACCGCATGTTTCACAATCCCCTGCCTTTTCAATTTGTGGCGCGTACCTTCCTTTCATCGTTGTAAAACCTTTCCCTGGCTCTGGAGTTTCTTTGCCACACTTCGAACATTTAAACAACGTTCTTGCCCAGATTTTCTTGCTCGTGATATCATCACCACATTCATCGCAGGCGCCAGGAGCTGGCAAACACACACCATATTTCTTACAATTGGTATTTACGCAACTATAGGCAATTTTCTGGCATGCCCAACACGTAGGTAAATCAGTATGGGTCTTGTCTCCGGCAGCACGATGTTTTGCAAAATCCCAAATATATCCTATTTCAGAACATTCGTTAAACTCCCGAACATCTTTGCAGGCATCGCACCAATATGCCTCTAAAATCTGTCGCTTATCACAGGGTTTATCCCATGCGGCAAAAACAGACTGACCCAGAGAAACAAAGATACTGAACACACCGACAGCTAGAACAAAAGTCTTTCTCATAATTCTACTCACCCCCTTTCATAGTTTTTATTTTTCAATCTTTTAAAAATACCTTCACGAAGGTCACAGTAAACTAGCACAATTTATACCAAACATAGAAACAGGCATCAGATGATTCGTAATATACAACATAACGGCAACTTACTAAAACCTACAACTCACTTCATCCCAGATTTAATGCACCACTATGGTTTTATTCAGCCATTTTCATGCTGAGGTTTAATCTTTGTTTGTGTTCTTATCCATCAATTTGCCAAACCATACTTTTGCAGCCTATACCGAAATGTTCCTCTTGTTAAACCTAATAATTTAGCAGCTTTTGTCTTATTATTTTTACTTTTTTCGAGAGCTTGCGTAACCAACTGTCTTTCTAAATCGTCTAAGGACAAGCCATGCGGCGGAATATCAAACGAAACCAATCTGTCGACAGGTTGCACTTTATCCTTACTGATAAACTGGGCACCTCTTACAATTGTTGTTGGCAGATGATCGGAGGTGATAAGGTTTGTTTTACAAAGGATTACAGCCCTTTCGATAACATTTTGCAACTCTCTAATATTACCTTCCCACCTATGCGCAATAAGCAACTTTTCAGCTTCCTTGCTTAATGAAACAGGCGATTTACCCATTTTTGTTGAAAACCGTTTTAAAAAGTGTCTGCCCAAGGGAACGATATCTTCTTTTCTTTCCCGTAACGGTGTTAAAGTAATTGGGAAAACGCTTATTCGGTAATATAAATCTTCTCTAAATTTTCCTAATTTTACCAACTCTTCAAGATTTTTGTTCGTAGCACAAATAATTCTACTATCAGCTTTAATTGTCTCCGTGCCACCGAGACGTTCCATCTCTTTGGCCTCAATTACCCTCAATACCTTTGCCTGAACGGCCGTACTCATTTCTGATATTTCGTCCATGAAAAAAGTCCCGCCACCTGCCAGTTCAAAACGACCCTTCTTCGTTTTTTCTGCATTGGTAAATGCACCTCTTTCATAACCAAACAATTCACTTTCAAGCAAATTTTCTGGAATCGCGGCGCAATTCAACACAACGAGAGGACCACATGCTCTGTTACTGTTATAGTGTATAGCACGCGCAATTAATTCCTTTCCTGTGCCACTTTCTCCCGTTATTAATACCGTAGAATCAGTTTTCGATACCTCTCCAACTAATCGTAATGCCTCGATTACCTGAGGTGAATTACCAATAATGTTTTTAAAGTCATATTGAGACTCAAGTTCCTGGCGTAAATATTTATTTTCAATAGCAAGGGTACTCATTTTCAGGGCTCTATTTACGGCCAACTTGAGAATTTCTTTCTCAAAAGGTGTGGTAAGAAAATCAAAAACCCCTTCTTTCATGACATCAATTGCAGAACCAACAGACCCATAAGCGGTAAGCACTATTATGGGAAGATCGGGAACTTTACCTTTGATTGCCCTGAGAAATTCAAGCCTTCCCATTTCTTGCACTTTTAGATCCGTTATAAGAAGATGAATACGTTCATGCTCAAGATAATCTAAAGTTGATCCGCAACAGTTTGTCGTAACAACCTTGACATCTTCCATTTCCTCAAAAACCATAGCAAGCACTCTTCGCATGCGCTCTTCATCATCTGCAATTAAAACTCTGTAAGCCATCCTACACCTATTGAAACACTATAGTCTTTCAAACCTACAAAGGCTTGCATGTTTCTTATCGATATGACTTAAATAGCCCAAACAATAAGAGCCGAAAACATGAACCCAACCATTATTAACCCGGTAATCAACATAGGAACTGCAAATAGTCTGGTTAAAAAGCTTACGAACAGCGATGCTGGAGCAACTTTATAACTTTCCAATTGACGCTGACTTTCAAGCCTTTTGAACTGATTGAATCGTTCATGACGAAATTCTGCCTCGGTTATTTTTCCGGTAAAAATAGCCTCATCAACGGGCATTTTTTCTGGAAGCAGGTGAGTATGAAAAAAATGAATTGTGAATATGAAACCAGCCGCTAGAATTGCCTCATATCGATGGACGATCAGGGCAATGCTTGGAAGATCAACAATACTTGCGACTGAGACAGGGATAATTTTTGTGAATTGTACAGGGAACCAAAGGATTAATCCGGTAACCGCCATTACCAAAGTGCCCCACATCAATGATAAATATTCAAATTTTTCCCAATAAATCCATTTATCAAAATCGGGGCGCTTTCCTATACCAAGAAACCATTTAATATCACCAACTATATCAAAAACATCCCTGGGTTGTATAAGCAAAGAATTTGGGCCCCAAAAAAACCCTTTTTTCTTTTGCACTGATATGCAAACGAACAGGTAGAGAAAATGAATAAAGGCCGAAAAAAAAGTTACTATGGCACAAATTCGATGGATAAACCCTGCAGTGGGGTAACCACCAAACAGTTCATACAACCAACGAGCCCACGCATAACTTCTAAACGCCAGAGGCATTCCGGTTAAAACAAGGCCAAAAAAACTTATAATAATCAAAAAGTGGCAAAACCTGTGAAATAAACTAAACCTCACATAATTAATGCTGCTCTTCATCTGTATGCCCCTTTCTCTTATACTCATCTCGCGCTACTGCAAACCAACTAAGCAATGAATGAATTCCAAAGGAAGAAAATGTAAAGGCTAATATCCCGATATACATCACAAATACCACACATAAAATTGTCTGCGGGTTTTTCAGAATGGTTTTAAGATTTTCAGGATTGCTTCGTGCGTTTTTTAACACTGAAAGCATTTTTTTATAATAATTCAGATTCTTAATCTGAGGGTGTTCTACATGTTTTACAAAACTTGCATTGGCACCTGCATGACAATTACCGCAAGTTTCTAAAATCTTTTCTTTGCCAACTTTCGATTCCGGATCATTTGAGTTTAAAATTTTATGTTTGCCGTGACAATCAAAACACACAGGGACATCAGTATCGGTATGCCCAAGCGCTGTAACTTGACCATGTGCATTATTTCTATAACTATCAAGATACTCTTGATGGCACTCCCCGCAAGACTCTATCGTTAATTTTCTGTGTAGGGGATCTGTTCCTCTTGGTACATCTCGCGGAGATTTTTCCCCAAGCGA
Organism: uncultured Candidatus Brocadia sp.; assembly: GCA_964490485.1. Classification (GTDB taxonomy): domain Bacteria; phylum Planctomycetota; class Brocadiia; order Brocadiales; family Brocadiaceae; genus Brocadia. Next base: position 3,724 of record CAZBCT010000156.1, read on the forward strand.
AGTATAGTGGTAAGTCAAACCTGCATGACAATCCTTGCATGTTGGTACATCTTTATTATTCTGCTTCATCAACTTCACGTGGTTGCTTTGCAAATAATCATCCGCAGGATCATCATGACAAAATGTTATACAATCAACAGGCTTTAGATTTGGCTTATGGCCATCTGTCAAATCTGCCCCATCGAGATCTTGATGACAGTCGATACAAAAAAAATCCTCTCCCCCATGAGCTGAAGCCTTAAAAACTACCTCATCAATTAGCATAGAAACCACCCGTATTTCACCAGTAACGGGGTCGATTTTTGCCTTTTCTGCTGTTTTTAATTTATCTGGTTTTGTATGGCATTCGATACAGGGGCCATTATCGCCTGCAGTTAAAACTGCAGGCGACTGACCAATAATGGCTGCACTTATCGTAAAAAGTGCATACAATTTAAATCCCTTAAAACCGGATAAACCTTTTAATATCAAGCTTTTCTCTGACTTATGAAACATCTACGGAATCCTCCCCAGCTAGATAACTCTTAAGCCAAAAGAGTTATTCCTTTTTCTTTGGTTTTAATGGTGTATTAAGAATTTCATCCTTTGGTAATAGAGCAGCCCACTTCTTTTTATCTTCAGGAGAAAGCTTTTTGATCGCTACATCAATTTCATCCTCGTCGCGGTGATCATCCTTCTTGAAATAATCTTTATAATCCATGATCTTGTCGGTTTTCGGACACTTGTTTGCATCATCTTTACTTTCCCAATGACATTTCAAACATTGCTCCTTTACCGTTGCAGGTCCGTTAATCCCAGCCACAATTAAACCGGCATCGTATTGCACCTTTCTGGCCTCAAACGGGTCTTTCTTCAATAGCTCCTTAAATGCGTCCTTCCCCTTACCCTGAAAGTTCTCCTTCACTTTTTTATACTCGGAACCAGCGCCATGACAGGCCTCACATTGCACATTGGGTAAATACTTTTTACCAGCTTCCGCAATCTTCTCACCATATGCGGTACCATGGCATTTCAAGCAATCAGGATTCTCAGCATCTGGAGTTCCTTTCAGCCTTTTTTCCCAGGTATTGGAGTGCAATCTCTCTTTATATTCTTCACCCTCAAAGCAACCTTTCCCCATATGACATTTGCAACCACTGTTACCAACATATTCTGCGCCGTTGGATATTGCAGAAAATGAAAAGGTCAAACTCCATACAGAAACCGCAATACCACTCATCAAACACAGAGCTTTCCTACCACAAAACATTACAATCTCCTTTCCTATTAACATATAAAAATTACGAAAACTACCTGTAGAACGTTTGAAATAAAAAGCAGTTACCTTTCAGAGAAAGCTAGATTAGCATGCTTTTTAAATGGTGTCAAGAAAAAATTCATGTATCATGAACGTTGACTTTTCGACAACAGATTTTCCACAAAATTCGTATTAATGTTTCCACTTGCAAACTGCGAATGCGCTATCAGTTCTAAATTCAGCGGGATGGTCGTTTTAATACCTTCGATCACGTATTCAGTTAAAGCCCTTTTCATGCAGGCAATTGCTTCTTCCCGTGTTTTTTGATAAACAATTAGCTTTGAAATCATGGAATCATAATACGGAGGTACCTCGTAACCGGCATGCACGTGAGAGTCAACTCTTACTCCTCTGCCACCCGGTGGGTTATACAAAGTAATTTTGCCTGGCTGAGGCCGAAACCCATTATTTGGGTCTTCGGCATTAATACGACACTCTATTGCAACACCCCGAGGTCTGACGCGCTTCTGTTTTATATTTAACCGCTCACCACACGCAATTCTTATCTGCTGTTTCACCAAATCAATCCCAGTAACCATCTCCGTAACCGGATGTTCTACCTGAAGACGGGTATTTACTTCAATAAAATAAAAATCACCCGCCTTGTTTACTAAAAATTCAACCGTACCAGCATTGGTATAATTCACAGCCTTTGCTATTTTAATTGCCGCTTTGCACATTTCCTCCCGTAGACGGTCGGATATACTGGGAGACGGGGATTCTTCAATAAGCTTTTGGTGTTTTCGTTGTAAAGTACAATCCCGCTCACCTAAGTGAATGATGTTACCATAATTATCCCCAAATATTTGTACCTCTACATGGCGTGTATCTTCAATATATTTTTCTATATATATCGAAGGATCCTTAAAAGCCGATTCCGCTTCCCTTTGGGCAACCGCTAAGGAATTCACAAGACTTATATCATTGTGCGCAACGCGCATTCCACGCCCGCCGCCGCCAGAAGACGCTTTTATAATAACAGGATATCCAATCTTGTGCGCCACATCAAGCGCTTGTTGCTGACTTTTAATAACTGATTCGCTCCCCGGCACTACAGGAACTTTACAAGCTATAGCAATTTTCCTTGCCTCGGTCTTGTTCCCCAGTTTTTTCAACACTTCCGAATGAGGACCAATAAATACAATTTTGGAAGATTCGCACACTTCGGCAAAATGGCTAACCTCGGATAAAAAACCGTATCCCGGATGTATCGCTTCAATATCAGTTATCTCAGCGGCACTAATGATGCTTGGAATATTCAGATAACTACCATCCGCTTCCGAAGGACCAACGCATACCGTAATATCTGCCTGTTTTAAGTACATGGCATTTTTATCGGCCGTCGAACATATCGCAACTGTTTCTATGCCCATTTCGCGGCAAGCCCGAATAATTCGCAAGGCAATCTCGCCCCGATTTGCAATCATTATCCTTGAAAACATACTTTACATCATCCGCCAGTCATGAATTTATGGAAGTTTATAACCTAAATCCTGCAAATGATTTTCGCTACGTGAAAATCGCCCTTCACTACTATCC
>CAZBCT010000157.1:0-6433 GCA_964490485.1 uncultured Candidatus Brocadia sp.
GCGGCGACAACCACCGCCAAGGGACTCAAAGTTTCCTGTCGTTTGGACCGACGGACGTACGCGGTGGGGCGCAAGGTGACGGACAAAGAATTCGCGCGAATCAACCTCCGGCCTCATACATTTCATGGGGAATGGAACTATACAATCCTACCGAACCGATCTCCGAAATAGGTGTAAATGTTATTTATTTACTCCACCTTACTTCAGGAACAGTTCAGTTGTCGGGACTTTCCATTTTCGGGCCGGCGGCTATCGCAGAAAATAACAACGGCAACAACGGCCAGTTTACAGCGACGGCGTATTTTAGCGATGGCTCGTCATCAACGGTGACTTCAAGCACAAGCTGGAATGAGAATTCCAGCGTGACGACCATTTCATCGTCCGAACTCCTAAGCGCGGGAAGCGTGAGCGGCGACACGGCCGTTACGGTGTCGGCCAGTTATACGGTGGATAGCCTAGGCAGTGTCAATAAATAAAGGCATCATCTCGGTTGGTGCGTTGATGGGTGAATGTAAGTAAAATCCTTACATGGTTGCTACTTTTATTTATTGACAACTATAAAGAGTGCTGTGACGCCAGCTTTTTTTCGCGTTTTAACGCTCCTACCGTTAAAATGCCTTCTGCGTTTGCTTATAAAATCGCTGGTTAATTTTTCAAAGAACTAAAGTGTTACAAATTATTAAATTTCTCAAAAATCTTGCCGATAATTTCGTCAGGTACCGTAAAAGTTGTCAAAGATCTGACTAGTCAGTCTGAGAATATGTGTGTTTTAAATTAAATAAACTGGTTTCTTCTCGTTATGGAATGCGAGAAAAACGCAAGAACAAGGAGGTTTAAAAACATGAGTACAAGAATTAACACAAATATTAATGCTTTAAATGCCCTGAGGTCTTTGACTGATATAAATAATAAAATGTCTATTAGTCAATTACGTCTGGCTACAGGTAAAAGGATTAATAATTCAGCCGACGATGCGGCAGGCTATACTATTGCAAAAAAGATGAATGTGCGTGCAGAAGGTCTTGGGCAGGCATTAAGCAATATCGGCTCAGCCAAAAACCTGGTAACTGTATCAGAAGGCCATTTAAATAATATTGTAGATATTCTGACCCAGATGAAGACAAAAGCCACTCAGGCAGCTGATGATTCACTTGGGACAGCAGAGCGTACTGCCATTAAGTCAGAACTTGCTTCGTTGTCTAACCAAATCAATCTGGAAGTCACGCAAGCCACATGGAATTCCAAATCCATATTTAATGGTACAGGTTCGAGCAACGCCACTGCCGGCAACGTCCTATTCAAATTCCAGATTGGTGCAGGAAATAGTTCAACAAACGACTTGTTGCAGTTTAATTTGTTAAAGACGGGTAATGTTAGCCTTGAGAGTGGTAATACAGGTTTTAAATCTAGTCAATTGAGGCTTGATTCAAGCGGCGCTACACGCCTCAGTGGTAATACCCTTGCTGGTTCGCTTTTAGGATCTTCAGCATCAGCTCACGTTTTAATGGGTAGGATTGACAATGCTATTGCTGATGTATCAGAGGCATTGAGTTACATAGGCTCTGTAGTAAATAGGCTGACCTATCAGGAAGCTAGCTTGACAGTAGCCAGGACAAATACTGAGGCAGCTAGAAGCAGAATTGAAGATGCGGATATGGCTTTTGAACAGTTGCAGTCAACAAAGTTTCAGATATTGCAACAGACAGCCAGTTCAATGCTTGCTCAAGCAAACTCTGGGCCCCAATCCATATTGAGTCTTTTTAGATAAGAAAATATTTGTACTGGGGATGGTAGTTAACTGCCATCCCCAGTTTGTGTTTAAGTGTTTTTTGGAAACGCCCTCTCGGGAGGTTTATAACCATGGCCATATCATCCTCTATAACGTCTGCGTTTAACGCTAGTGCAGATCTTAACCTGCTAATTAATCAGTTTATGGCTTTAGAACGAAGGCCATTAACATCGTTGAATACCAAAAAGACCAGCCTTAGTACTACCATAAACATTTATAGTGATTTAAAATCAACTCTTGCTGATCTGCTGAACGCTGCAAGAGAATTGGCCAGCACCAACACGAGTTCCGTGTATAATTCAAGAGCCTCAAGCTCTAGTGATGAATCAAAATTAACTACATCTGCTGGCGCGGGCGCTGCAGTAGGAACATTTCAGATTCGCATTAAACAATTAGCCACCGGCGCTTCAATCCAGAGTACAGGAGAACTAATAACTAAATCGGTTGCTAAAAGTACATCAAAAGTTGCTCCAGGTTCAGGCACTATAGATGTAGCAAAAAGTTTCGCTAAAGCAGGTTTCACTAATACCCCAGATGGCACAGTAACTATCAATAGTCAAATTTTTACTCTATCCGATTACAGTACGGTACAATCTTTTTTGGACGCAGTCAATAACGATGTTACTGCAAATAGCAATATTTATTATAATAAAACAGAAGATAAATTCTATATTGAACAAAAGAATGGAAATACTGATCTAGTTATATCAGAGACAGGATCTAATCCATTATTTTCAGAGATAAAAATAATTGCCGGCACACATACTGGCAATGGGAATACCGGCATTCAAAGTGACGCGCTGTTAAGTAAGGCGAATCTCGATGGTATATTAACAAGCACTACAAGCGGTAGCTTTAAAATCAATGGTGTAACTCTTACCTATAATACCAATACAGACACGCTCGATAGCGTTCTTTCCAAAATAAACAGTTCTACGGCAAATGTAAATGCATTCTATGACAGTTCTTTGGACAAAGTTGTTATCAAATCAAAAAGCACCGGAAGCACAGATACGATCACACTCTCTGATGTAAGTGGCAATTTATTAAATACCTTGAATCTGTCTGGTGCTACTGCTGCTAATGGTACGGACTCACTATTTACGGTCAACAGCACAACTTCTTCAGACCAGATAACAAAAAGCACAAATACATTTACCATTAATGGCACTACCTATAATCTGAAAAATACCAACGTCGCGAACTACACGGATTCAACCTATACAACTGTTACAGTTACTCAGGATACGAGTGCTATTCAATCCAAAATTACCAATTTTCTTGATAAATTTAATTCAGCAACAGAATATATAAAAATTAAATCTAAGATAGATCCTATTACAAAAATAAGAGGCCCTCTTGCAGGAAACACAACATTTACATCACTTTCAAATCACTTATTTCAAAAACTGTCTGAACAAATAGCAGAAATTACTGGCGGTAATCCTGATTATCTTGGTGATATTGGTATTACCATTAATAAAAGCCTAAAGGCAAGTTTATCTGATACAACGAAATTTAACAATGCAATCACTTCAAATTCTAAGGCTGTTGAAGACCTGTTTAATTCTGCAAATGGTATTGCTAGTAAAATAGATACCCTATTAAAACCATTTGTGGAGAGCCCCTCTCCTTCTAGAGAGTCAATTATCGATGAAACGAAAAAAATATTCAGCAGACAAATAGAAAACATTGATACTAGAATAAACCGGATGGAAGAGCGGTTAAGAATAAAAGAAAATCAATATCGACAGCAGTTGTATACTATGCAAGGTCTTTTGAATAGTGCAGTACTTCAAGGAAGTCAAATCATATCTTTTACAAACTCAATATTTAGTAAAAATACATTTTAAGGTTAAGATAATACCCGCAACGAATTCAGCATAACAATTTTTACAGTTTATTTTTAGACACAGAGGGCAACTCTGATTTTTAAATTGATTTACAATGGATAAAAAAATAATAATAGACATGCTATCTATACTAGCGTTAGATAATAAGGCACTCTTCAATCATACCTTGGAGATTAAAAAGGCACTATCGAATAATATAAATGAGAATATATTAGAAGATACTTTTAAAAAAAGAGGGTTACTGCTTGAAAAAATGAATTCGTCAATAATGAAATTTGACTCTATTAAGGAATTCTTCGATTTTACCGATAATAATGGATGGAATTCAGAAACAAACGAGACTTGGGTGCAAATTAAACAGGAATTAAATGCTATAGTTGTTCTAAATGAAGAAATTACATCATTAATAAAACAGCAAATTAGTGATATTATGTCCTGTTTGGGAAAAATTCAAGAGGGTAAGCATTTTATAAGCACTTTAAAAAAGCCTCTTAGCTCTACAGCCTCTTTGGTTGATATTTTTGGATAGTTTGATAATTTCGTGTAGAATTTTAACATCTTTTAAAAGGAGTCATAAAATTATGCTTGCTGCTAGAAAAATGAGTAATGCTTATTTGGAACAGGAGATTATGACATTAAATCCTCTTCAGTTGCTAATCAAGGCTTACGATGCTGGAATTACCGCATGTAATCGTAAAGACGAACCTAAAGCAAGCGCAGTTCTTTCTGAACTAATAGATTCTCTTAACTTTGACTACGCTGAAATCTCTAATTCCTTATTTAGATTATATGAGTATTGCATGAGAGAAATTAAGTCTGGTAATTTTGAAGTTACTTTAAAAATCTTGAAAGAATTACGAGAGACATGGGTTCAAGCGCAAGATAATATTCGAACAGAGGTACCACAACCAAACAATTTATAGAATTTATAAAAGGATTTTTTGTAACTTTTTATCGCACAACGGTTCGGACATTTTTCTTGAAAAAGTGAAGCGGATCTTTGACACATGAAAAAATTAAATATTGGCAAATCAAGGACATAGGACTAGCCGAAAAGTTCTTGGCACTACCATCATTCTTTTATTTTACGCTTTTACCTCTCGAATACGTGGAGGAATAGCAACACCAACAGCTTGAAATGTCTTATCACACGCGCCAATACATTCAGTCCTCAACGCCAGGGACTTGCCATTATCTTCTATGATGACCTCTTGTAATGATTTCAAATCCTGTTTGATATCTGTCCATTCAAAAGAGCAACCACATTTTTCGAGCCGCCGGTCCAGTTCTTTCCTCAATACCAACGCTAAAAAACTGCAACATACATGATCGGTAATGTTCTCGTCCCGTTGATAATTACAGGTCTTGTATCCACGACTGATTTAACATCCAGAAACACCTGTTCTATCTGCCAGAGTTCCTTATATTTGATTACCACCTGATCTGTCGAAAAATTTGTATTGATAGTGAGTACCCCTGTGCCGTCAAAGCGGGATTCTTCCTCTATCTTCTCCTGATCGATACTCACGCTGTCCCGATCAATCTTCAGGTACTTTCTATACCCTTTGTTTCCGACGAGGCTTTTTGGTCCTGACTTGATCTTCTCTTGCAAAGAGGCAATGATAGCCTGACGATCCCGTGCGTCCTTTCGAGCCTGCCTGGAATTGTGGCATACAATGTAGCGACTACCGCCCGCCGTGACTTCTTTGACCTTAAGGGGTGTCGGGTCTCTTGAAGATTTTCCTTCTGGATATACTTCCTGGTATTGACCCGGATGGGATAGCACATCTTCTTTTATCGCGGTTACCCTGCGCATTCTGGCTCCCAAAATGTACGGAATCTTTCTTTCGTTCAGTTCCTACGGTCTCTGCACTTATCATCCCACGATCTGCCACGAGACAAAACTGACCAATGTGAAATCTGCCACGAATACGCTCTACTACCGGAATCAGTGTCTTTACATCTGCTGTATTTCCCGGCCAGATCTCACAGCATACTGGCTTACCATTCGTGTCTATCACCACTCCTGTAACCACCTGATTCAAGTCAGGACGATGTCCTTGCTGTGTCCTCTCTGACCAAGCCTCTCTCCGCCATTCTCCTTCAAAGCAAATGGAAGTCGTATCAAAAAATACCAGGTCAAGACCAGGAAGCAGGTCTTGTCTCTCAAAAAACACGCCTCCTTCTATTTGATCTTTCATACATCGTGGAGCAAATGGAGTCGCATCTTTTTGATCTTCTATCGGTCATCCAAGAAAGGTCATCGCACGATATAAATGGTGCAATGAAATGTTTTCCACTCCTTGAATTACATAGTGTCTGAACGAAAACGCACTTTTTTTGAAAAGTATCGGAGTCGTTTTGCGCTTACAATAATCTTTCCTTGCCATTTGTCGCTAAAGTTTTGCTGAAGGCAAGGTTCTTTTCCTCATTTTTTCTGTTTTTCCCGCATGTTAGAGTTGTCTGGCGGTAGTATCTCCCTTGCCATGCGGTTTTTCCCGTTTTTTAGGCTGCCTTTCGCAACTTCTTTTCCTTCTTCCGTGCCTTCTCCTGAAGCACGTTCCCCAGCTTGTGTAAATTCGCAGCTATCACTCCCAGTGCACAGTACCTCTTAAATGCTTTCAAGCCCTTGTCCAGGCATCTATCCAGGCCGTGATGTTCCAAACGATTGATGTCCGATTCCACCGCTGAGTGCTTATGCCTGAGCTTTTTAAAGATCTTACTCGACTCCTCTGCCTCTTCCGCCTGATTCTTCTTGCCCTTCTTGGGCATGATTACCTCGGGTATATAT
>CAZBCT010000158.1:0-6345 GCA_964490485.1 uncultured Candidatus Brocadia sp.
TTTAGGGGTGGGTAAAAAAGTCGTTGGGTTTTTGTCTTTTAAAACCCAACCTAATTTATGCCGTTGTCCTTGCACCAGTTACGGTCTCTTCAAAATACCCCCTTCAAATGCAAGGGGGAAAAAAGCCAGGCTTTGACCATAGTAATTTTGCGCCAGAGATTTCTCGCCCAGTTTATTCTTCAAGGTTGCCTTTACTTTATTCGCCTTGATGTTTAATGCCTGCGCGGCAAAACAGGCCATTGCGTCTGCTGGCAAACTACCATATTCCACGGCAGGCCTTCCGTCATAAGAATACACGGCCTTTATTTCTTTAAAATCCGCACTTGTACTTTGTAAGGCCTGATATATTTTCCCCAGCGCCTTATGTGCATCCGCAGTCTTATTCCACAGGATATCCAGCCCTATCCGCAACGGCAGCCGCACCGCATCCCATCCGTAATCAGTTGATCTGCCTTCGGCCTTTAAAATATTTCCCTGCGCATCTACGACACACCAGTCTGGTAGTAAACCACATCCAGTTACCGTATCTAAACGAATTCCCGCCTGGCTAAAAAGCCAATAGCCGGTCTCAATTACCTGCAACCACTGGCTATCTTGTGTTGTTTCATAAAAGAGGCGGAATGCCGCGGGGCTGTAATACGACGGATTTTGTATGAGGCACCCATTATTTTCCTTGCCCCATAATCCCGGTAGTAAAAAGAGGCGATTATCAACCCCTCGTACTGTTTCAAGCCTTACGATATCGCTGATTACCTGGATGGCTTTTTCACGATATGGTTGCCCCTTCCACTGGTATGATGCCAGTAATAAGGCAAACGCATAATCACAATCGGCATCTGATGCTGCCATCCAATCGTTTACAACACCGCCCTTCCAATGCCAGGCAAGGAGGCTGTCACCGTGCTTGCTGCCTCTGCTCAGATGTTCTTCTGTCCACCGGAAAATAAGATCAAACGTCTCTTTGTCATTCATAAAAACAGCGAATATCATCGCGTAGGCTTGCCCTTCACTTACCGTATCGTATTCATGTTCAGGCCGTTGAACGCGTCCGTCAGGAAGAATGAAGTTGTTTTTGTAGGATTTCCACCATGTTTCCAATGGTTTTTCAGGAGGTCTTTTCATGTCAGAGCATCCACTGAAGCATAAACAGATGAGGCCAATTGCAAAAGAAATATTTTTAACCTGCGATACCATGGAAATTCACGTTTCAGCAAAGTTCGCGTTAGAAACGAATATTACAGAAAATTCCGGCCTGTTCTTCCTCGAAGACCTTTGACTGTACGGGTCTTAGTTCAAAGCCTATATTCCACCGCCTCTGGTCATCCCATCCAAATTCAAATCTTGGCTCAATAAAATCGACACTATCAGAATCGATACTTTCTCTTAAGGCCAGCTCGTAAAAAAGTTTCGGAGCGCCGCTGTAATGTTCCTTTCCCAGATAATGCCTCCAGACAACCCCCCCGATATATTTCCGATAATCATGAGGAGACCAATATTCATCCCGTCGTGCATGGACATCATATCCATAGGTTTCCACGACAAACTTCAGGATTTTAGGATACAACGAGAGTTTATAGCCGATGGTTGTATAATCCTCGGTGCCGTTATTACTGTCATCGTACCAATGCTTTTTGAATTGACTCGAAATATCGATGCGCTGAGATATATCCCAGGTAAAACGTCCGCCGGTAAAGTAACGCCCCCTGTTGTTCTCCAGGGTATTAAAATTTTGCAGTACGTCTTCCCTGCCGCCAAATACCGTAACATCGAATCTGTCAAAAAAACGATAGGCGCCACCGGCTTCAAACTGTGCTGTTTCGTGACGGTTTTCGGAATAGGTGGATAATTCTCCGTCCAGGTAGGTTGTTATTCCCTGCTCAAAATATTTATTGACCTGTAAGGTAAGATGTTCCGCAACCGAACCGCTGTGTTCCGTGAAATTAAACACCGTATTTCCAAGACCCACAGACAGGTCCATTGCCTCAGAAAGTCTCACAGGGGCATATGCAGCATCTGTTCTGAACATCATGATCTCATAATTTCCAAAATCATCACCACTGCCTTTCTGGTGGATATAAGATTGTTTCAGCCTTACTGATTGTTTGCGCCTCCACTGTTCTGATTCCCGGGCAAATTGTGCACGGTTGTGTTCCGGCGCATAGACTAGTAATTTCTGATACGCTTCTTCTGCCGGAGTACTTAGATTAAGTTGAGAGTACATTTGCCCCAAATCAAACAGTATTTCACTGTCTTCAGGGCGCCGTTCTGCCAATTCGCGGTAAAACGATATGGCGGTTCGTTTTCTGCCAAGCCAGTTGTTCCTTTTTGCCTTCCACTCACAGAGGATTTCGTTATCGTCGGGATAATCTTCGCAAAGCTTTTGGTACGCGTCGTTTGCTTCCCGTGGGCACAAAGCCCAGCCATACACCCTGGCGACTTCACGGCGCCGGTCAAAATCCAACGGCCGTTCTCTGAGGTATGCATCGTACCACCTCAATGATTCGTCATATTCATGCCTCCAGGAATTCACCTGTGCCAGCCATCGCATGTATCTCACATCCGTGGGGTCGTTTTCCTGAAGCGCCAGGAATTGCTCACTGGCCATGTCATAATCATTGTGAGTGGCCAGTAATTTCGCATATTGATACCGGAGTCCGGAATCGGCCGGGAATTGTTCTACCGCCTGACGCAGCCACTCCTTTGCAAATTCATAGTTTTGGCTTTGTCTACCCCGGTCGAAATATCCAGCCCTTTCTAAAATTGTCTGAAACAGGGCAAGATTTCCCGGTTGATCTGAAAGGTATTGTTTTACGATCCCATCCGCAATTGCACGATCGCCGGATTGAACGTTTGCAATTGCCACGATTGCTTTGGTAGAGGTCTTTTGTAAAATGTCCTCTGGAAATAGTGATAATCCAACCGAAAGTTCTTCTTTACCCTTTTCCAACGTAACCAGCGCCTCAAAGTAACGGGCGGTCTCTTTTTCCGGCAAACCGGGTAATGGAATCTGATGAAATAGGTTGTTTGCTTCCTCCGGATTATCCATGCCCAGAAAACATTCCACCATACCCAGTTTATAGAGCGGGTCTTTTTTCTCTTTTTCCAGTTCCGTGTAGTGCGTCAGGGATTGCTGATAATTACCGGCTTTATACTCAGCCTTTGCACGCTGGGTACTTACTTCCGGATTGTGGTGCATAGCCATCTCGTCAGCAATTTTCCAGGAGGATAGCGGCACCGCATCGAGGAGTTGGGGTCTGACCATCTCAGTTTCCGCGGTAAGCCCGGACAATACCCTGCCTAACACCTGCTTTGCCTTCTCGTGTGCCTCTAATTGTCTCTCGGCAGCCAGTAATAAAACGGTAAGAATTGACGGGCCAGGGTCTTTGTCATCGCTTTTTGATAATAATTCGATTTCTGTACGGGCTTCTTCATATTGTCCTATGCGTATTTGGGAAAGAATACGCAGCGTTAAAATTTTTGCCTTATCGGCCATTTCCCCACAAGAAAGCTTCTGTAAGAGTGCAGATGATTTTTCAAGGAGCATCCCGTCTTTCTCCAGGGCATAGAAGCATTCCAATTCCAGCATGTGCAGGCGTAGTCCGATTTCTTTGTCCCCTTCCAGCGTGTGAATTATTGATAAGGCATCATCATATCGCCCTGTTAAAGACAAGATTTCTGCCTTTGCAGCTTCAAAAATGGATTCTGACTGAGGAGAGACGGAAAACTGATTCAGGATTTCAAATCCCTTCCCGGGCATTTCCCGGTAGGTATACAGAATTGCCAATTTTGCCAGGAGATGAGCTTCCGGAGCTGGTTTACTGCCAGACACAATCTTCCCAAGGATATCTGCTGCAGCAGCCAGTTTCCTCTGCGAAAGAAATTTATCAACGATCATCAAAGCAGACGCGCGCCAAGTGGCAGATTCCCTGTTGATAGTTTTCCACACCTCGAGTGCCTTTTCCTGTTCTCCCACCGATAAGTGCGTATTGACTAACAACGCACGGATATCATCGTTCATTTCAATTTTATCTTTTCCCATTTGCAAGGTTTCTAACAGCAAAGGCCACTTCTTTGCCCAGGACAACACCTGAATCAGTTGAGACCACAGGTCGCGATTTTCAGGAAACTGCTGAACCAGTTGCTGGTATTTTTCTATTGCCTTGTCGTAATTTCCCGACCAGGCATCAATATCTGCTGATAGCTGCCGAAATTTCAGGTTACTTTCATCATGTGAAATTTTCGCAATTGTTTCCTGTGCTTCTGCATATTTCTTCAAACGCACCAAAAGATTGGTTTTTAGAGTCAATACTTCCAGGTTTTGCGGATCATTCAGTAAAATCTTTTCACAGAGTTCAAGGGCATCATCAAACTTCTCCAGCCCGGCAAAGACTCCGGCTATTTCCTCAGCAACCTTTAGATCTCTCCCATCGGACAATAGCACCTGCTTATAATATTCTACGGCACGATCATTTTTCTTGTTTTTGATCGCATTTCGTGCTGCACTCAGATTCAGGTTCCAGGCAAAATCATTCTTCCCTTCAGTCACACTTCCCAACTTCTCCCGTAACTTATCATAGTGAATTTCAGCCTTCCGGTAGTGGCCGCTGTTCTGCAAAAAATCGGCAAATTCTAATTCAACGACATAATCTCCAGGAGTTTGTTTCAGATAGGCCTCGTATCGCTGGATGGCTTTTTTGGTCCACCCAGCCTTTGCTGCGTTTCGGGCAGCCATTAAGAAGAGAAGCGACTCATCGTGCTTTATTTCCTGGGAGACAAGGGTGAATGTAAGACTCAAAAAGATTGAAATCCCCAGAATAACCGCTGTTAATGTTCTTTTCATATTTCCACTTTTGGCCCTTTACTGCATAGCATGCCAGGTATAATCCACTGAAGGTACGATAGTAAACGCTAAAAGGAAGTTGTCCTTGGGTGTGTCCTTCGTTCTTACTCAGGATATACTTTAGCCCGAAGCAATCTTCCTATGACTGTCATTCCGAGCAAAGCGTGGAATCTCATGGGTTTGTTTCGCCCGGGCTCGCAACTTTGTCTTCGAGGAGTTCACACTGAGATCTGTTGCTGTGCTAGCAACGATAATTCCATGTCAACGTATTTCATACATTTCCTATAACAAATCAGACCTGCTACAAGTCACAGACAAATGGGATCAGGCCTAACCTTGACAACCTCTTAATTCCCAAAGAAGAGGTTAAATGCCGCTGCCTCTTTTTCAATACTTTCTGCCAACGTTTGTTGAAGCCTGTTCAGGTCAGAGTCAGCCCATTCTATTCCAAACGCTTGCGCACGTTTGATAATTTCAGGATAAAGGATTTCTGGCTTAACAGGGTCACCCACGCCAGTCGCGGTTTTCATTTCATAGAGATGGGCAAATATATCAGCAATGTTCACCACTACGGGGAAAAGAGATTTTTGGTCGGTTTCCTGGAGGCGGTGATGAAACCCAACAGCCGTTAGTAAGTTTTCCGGAAACATCCACTTTTTCAGAAGCCTCATTCCAACTTCGTCATGAGTCATCCCAATGATGCTTTTCTCTGTCTCGAAGGCCATGAATTTCAATTCCAGGCGTTTTGCCGTTTCAACCAGTTTAAAAAATTCGTGAGGTAACGTAATGTAGGTAACCAGTTTCCCTATATCGTGAATGAGACCCGCCACAAAAAATTCATTACTCGCTTTTTTTACCTCGGTTGCAATAACCTTTGCTGCCAGGCCGCAAATAAATGAATGTTTCCAAAATTTTCCAATGTCATATTTTCCATTTTTCTCAATTTTCATAAAGCTCTCAAATACAACTGCGGATATAACCAGGTTTCTCACCTCCTTAAAGCCCAAAACTGTTATAGCGTGCTGCAATGAGGTAACCCTCTTTATCGCGCCAAAGAATGGGGAATTGGCCATTTTAAGCAGCCTTGTGGTAAGGGATATATCAGGGATAATTACCTTCGTAAGGTCATCTGCAGAGCTGTTTGGGTTGGCAGTAATATTTATAACCTCGCACGCTACGGTTGGTAGTGTGGGGATAGAATTTATCTTAGAAATGAGTAAAGAAATTTTATCAAAACTCATATCAACGATTACTTTTTTTCAATGAAGGTCCAAACTTTATGAACCCACGGGTTGTTTAAGAATTGTCATTCCGAACTTGTTTCGGAATCTCACACACCTTGACGCTTTGTAACACTTTAGTTTTTTGAAGAAGAGATTCAATCTGCCTTTGGTTTTACGGTACGGACAAAGTGTTTGATAGTTTCAAACACACCCCCGACCCCTCTTTTTAGAGGGGAGAGCAGAAGTCCCCTCTAAAAAGAGGGGATTAGGGGTGTGTTTCTC
>CAZBCT010000159.1:0-6318 GCA_964490485.1 uncultured Candidatus Brocadia sp.
CAGTTTGGGTATGAATGCATGTATGCCAATTATAACAAATGCTTCGCCCCTACACGACGCAGTAAACATCGCTATTATTGGAATTTTTCAAAAAACTAAATTGTTACAAAGGATTTATCTTGAGAAGAATTTGTAAATGGCTTATATTCAGGGTTATGAAATATAGGATATTCATCATTCTGGGTATGATATTGCAGATTTTTATTTCATCAGAGTATTTGCCCAAATCAGATGCATTTGCATATCAGGATACCCTTGAAAAGATAAAGAGCAGTGGGGTGATAACTTGGGGATTTGATGCAGAGGGGGGAGCCCCTTATGTATTTCATGACCCAGCACACCCGGCAAAACTCATTGGTTTTGAGGTGGAGATTGTTGAGGCTATTGCCAGGGAATTGGGAGTAAAGGCGCAGTTCTTCCAGAACGCATGGGACAGTATTTTGCTTTCCCTCCGGCGTGGAGATTTTGATATTGCACTGAATGGCATCGAGATTACACCTGAGAGGGCGCAGACTGCGTTGTTTACCCGTCCATACTATGCATATACTGAACAGATCGTTGCCCGTGCGTCAGATAATCGCATCAATCGCATGGAAGATCTTCACGGCAAAAAGGTTGGGACCTTGTATAATACCGAGGCAAAGCGCCTCCTGGAAGAGATGGGGGATGTTGCCGTCAGTATCTACAGCGGACAAGTGGAACCTTTCAGGGATCTTTCTTTAAACCGCATTGATGCCGTCCTCGTGGATTTGCCCATTGCCGCTTACTATGCCATGCCTAACCCGCAGTTGCGCATGGTTGGACCGCCTGTGGGTGAAGGGTACTACGGCATTGCCCTGCGGAAGGAAGATACTGCCCTGGCTGAAGAGTTAAATAAAATTATTGAAAAACTCTTGAGATCGGGGGAATTAAAGAAGATTTACAACCGTTGGGGGCTGTGGAATAGTTCACAGGAGAAGCTCTTTTTCCACGAGGGGCTTTTGCAAAAGTACACAGAAAGTCCTCCGTCCGTTACTGAAACAACGCCCGTTGGGATAACAAGATTTTTACCTACCTTGTTCAAGGGTGCGCTGGTTACCATAGGAATTTCCTTTTTATCCATGATACTGGCTGTTACACTGGGGCTTCTGCTGGCGATTATGAGATTATATGGGAATAAATGGTTCCAGATGATTTCTACGGCCTATATCGAGATTTATCGTGGCACCCCACTCCTTATCCAGTTATATATTTTGTATTATGGTTTGCCGAACATCGGTATTACCATGAGCGCCTTTGCTGCTGCCATCCTCGGGTTAGGCATGAACTATGCCGCTTATGAGGCGGAGATCTATCGCGCTGGTATCCAGGCTATTCACAAGGGACAGACAGAGGCTGCGTTATCGCTAGGCATGTCAAGACGTCTGACCTTAAAGCGGGTTATTCTGCCGCAGGCATTGCGCATTGCCATACCACCCATGACCAATGATTTTATTGCCCTCTTTAAAGATTCGTCTCTGGTCTCTGTCATCGCCATAACGGAGCTGACGAAGAGTTATGGGATATTGGCGGCGGCCTCTATGGATTTTTTCAAATTGGGAATCATTACGGCGCTCCTCTATTTTGGGATGAGCTATCCCCTTTCACGGTATGCCAGAAAATGGGAGAAAAAATTAACATCGCATGATAGAAATTAGTGATCTATTGAAGGAATTCGCCCATCAGCCTTTATTCAAAGGGTTGAATCTTGATATAGCTAAGGGTAGCGTTGTTGCCATTATTGGGCCATCTGGTAGCGGCAAAAGCACACTCTTGCGGTGCATGAATGGATTGGAGACATTTCAAAGAGGATGTGTATCTGTTGATGGTCATAAGCTCTATGGTGTGCTTGAACGAGATTACAACAAGGGACAAGAAAGTATCATAATCAAAAGTATCCGCAGGAAGGTGGGGATGGTCTTTCAGCAGTTTAATCTTTTTCCCCACATGTCAGTGCTTCATAATTTAACGGTAGCTCCCATTCATGTGCTGGGTATTCAACGGGCTGAAGCTGAGACAGACGCTATTTCTTTACTCAAAAAGGTGCATCTGGAGGAAAAGGCCCAAAAATATCCCGGACAACTCTCTGGTGGAGAACAACAGCGGGTGGCTATTGCCCGTGCCCTGGCGATGAAGCCGGAAGCGATGCTCTTTGACGAGCCGACGTCTTCCCTTGATCCTGAGATGATTGAAGAGGTGTTGCAGGTTATTAAAGAATTGGTGCCGGAAGGGATGACGACGGTCATCGCAACACACGAAATGGCCTTTGCAAGGGACGTTTCAACCCATGTGGTCTTTCTCGATAAGGGTGAAATTGTGGAACAAGGCAGCCCGAAGGCAATATTTTCCCATCCTCAAAACGACCGGACGAAGTCATTTCTCAATCGATTCATGAAGTGAAACCGATGGCGCACTAAAAAGCCTTCTCAATCTTGACGATTTCGTATATTGATTCCCCTTCGGGAAGCTTAATTGTGACGGTTTCTCCCGCGGCCCTGTTTAATAATCCTTTCCCAATAGGCGATAAATAGGAGATGACGCCTTTTTCGATATCGACATCCCAGGGGCCGAGTATGGTGTATATCTCCAATTCGGTCTTTCCCTGGTGCTTTAAGGTAACTCTTGTGCCCGGTGCGGCAGTTTCGGAACGTACGGCATGTGGATCAAGGAGAACTACCCGCTGCAATTCTGCCTTCATGCGCTCTGCTTTTTCCACCAGCATGGCCTGTTTTTCCCTCGCCGCTTTATATTCTGCATTTTCCCTAAGATCTCCCCGGCTAATAGCCTCTCCAAGGTCTTGTGCGTTTTCCGGGAATTCCACGTTCATAAGATTGTCAAACTCCTTCTTTCTTCTGTCATATCCTTCTTTCGTGACATAAATTTTGTTTTCATCGAGCTTCGGGTGTCCTGGTTGTTCAAACAGATCCGGATAGCGGTCCTGGATGACGCTTTCTACAGAAACCTTGAACCAATCTTCCAGACCCTTGCTACTGGAAACAACCGTAAAGATGCTTTCAGCGTTGGCATCATTCAGAATATTTATAGCGTAATCAGTTCCTTTGTCCTCTAAGAGATTCTTGATTTTGTTAACGTTGGTTTTGAAATCTCCGTCACGCCCTTTCTGAATCTTAAAGTAGAGGTTGTCTAATAACTCAATGAGCCGATTGAACATGATAGCCGGATCGATATTTTTATAAAGCTCAGGATGTCGGCCATGCATGCCATTTTTGCAAAACCAGATATAATGCTCCGGATATGCATTGAAGTGATTGAACACTTTTAACGCCACCTCCTCGATGGCATGGTGTTTTTTTTCAGTAATAAGTTCCTTAACGATGAATTCCCAGAGATTGCCGCTGTTCATAAAAAAGAGGCGGGAAAATTCCTCTTGCCAATTTTCCTGCCTGACCTTTTTTATTACATCAAGGACGTATTTCTTGTATTCTAATATACCAATCATATCAATGAATTCCGGCAGATTAGGGTTTATCCTGATAAGGGTTTCTATTTCATTTTTGTATTTATCCGGTTCTTCTTTGAGAATGTCTTGTATTTCTTCTAAGAGGATGAGGCACTCTATAGCCAGGGAAGGGTTTGTTTCATACCACTGATCTGATTCTTTTTTTAATACGTTGCTAAGTTCGTTGAGAGTTTCTTTGCACACGTCCGTTTGTTTCATTTCTGCAATATATTTTTTAGTAATTTCTATCTTGGAATCCAGGTCTTTTGTATGGTTTAGTCTTTCGAGTATCTCCTGGTGATGGCTCATGGGGGATGTGCGGAACTCCAGAAAGGAGGTGGTGGGGGTGCCCTCGGTAAGTTTGATATAAGGGTCTTTTTTGAGCAGTTTTTTTGTATTTGTCCACCATCTGCTCCATCTCTCAGGTGGTATGACTCCCGCTATAAGTCGGTTTTTTATCTGGGAAACTGAGGCTTTTCCCTTAAAATATTTTAGCGTGAGTTTGATCAAATCCACCGGCCTTTCTTCAATCATTTCCTGTAATTCATTTTTCCGGGCAAAGATCATTACCAATAAGTCATCATTGTCTAGCTTCTGCAATATATCCGGGGCAATATCCATGGCAATGCTATGATTGCTCTTTTTTTCAAAATTGATATGTACTTTTTCACTGGATATGTCAACGGAGACTACCTCTCCAACGCCCCAACTCTTGTGAAAGACATAATTACCATGATCGAGATAAAAGTACCTATCTAACATTTTCATAGCGCTTCTGATGTCGGTCGTTGTCTCCGGGCAGGTTTTTTCAATGAGGTCTTTCCCATAGGGCCTGTCTTTATAGATGTTTGAATAACACTCAGCAATCTCTTTTGCCAGTCCCCTTTCTTTTGGGTTATATTCCAGCACCTTTTTTAATATCTCCAGGACATCCTGATAGAGACCTTTTTGTTTGTAACGAGGCGTAAGCGTTGTGAGGAAGTCCTGTGCGCGTTTTTTTTCCTCACGCTTGACAAGAACATCTACTACCTCGAAAAGTGCAGCTAGATTTTTATTGTTGGATTCGACAACTTCGAGCCACGCTTCTTCCAGTTTGTTATATTGTTCTGTATGAACAAGGGATAGCAGCTCGTTTATGCTGAGCTTATTCCCATTTATAAAACACTCATTGGACATGCTCACTCTCCTAATTCGTTATGCAGGAAAAATAAAAGTATGTTATAGTAATACAAAACTATATTATAAAACTATTTCGTTGATAAGAAAAGTAAGAAATAGGTTTGTGATGAAATAGGATGGTGTTTCCCGGGAATATCTTGGCTGTTATCGTTATTTAAAATAAAGTAATGAAATTAGGCGGTTTTTTACTATAATTTAATTTTTCAGACAATTATGGGAACAGCATTACTGTCAAATGTTGTCTGAGAATTGAGTATAAGCGCCAGAGGAACACATTTTTCACGTTAAGAGGTTGCAAACATGAGAAAAATACCAAGGACGATGAGCACCCAGCATCCGGATAACATAACTATGCCATTCTTTACTGAAGGAACGTGCTTTCTCGGTGAAGACGAAATAAAAGAGGCATATTATGTATTTTCGCATCTTCGGTGTGATGAACAGATGTGGGATTGTGAAGGAAAGGAAGTCGATGAGTTTGTCATTAAGAAACTGCTTGCCCGCTATGACAACTATTTCAAGAAACATCGTATTGGCAAAGATTGTTTTATTACGCTACGGGTGCCCAATCCCATGGTAGAAAAAAGCGAAGCAAAGATTCTTTTGGAGACATTGGAGAGCGCGCCACGGTCGTATGATACCGCAAACCAGTTTTACGGAGCAGATAACATACCGCCTATTTTTGAAGTGATTCTTCCTATGACTACGACTACCGAAGCAATTAACCGTATTTATTACTATTACCGTGACTTTGTTGTAGGGAAACAGCACAAAAGGTGTTTTGGGAACGATATTACGATAAAGGAATGGATTGGTGAATTTAAACCTGAAACCATAGAGGTTATTCCATTGTTCGAGGACATTCCTTACATGCTTTCTGCGGACACGATGGTCGAAAGCTATCTCAAGGATAAACAAGTTTCCTATCAAAGGGTATTTCTCGGTCGTTCTGACCCTGCATTAAACTATGGGATGCTGTCTGCTATACTGGTAGCTAAAATTGCTTTACAGCGGTTGCATCTGTTGCAGGAAAGAATTCGTGTTCCTGTCTATCCCATTTTGGGATTGGGCTCGAATCTGTTTCGGGGCAATCTGTCTCCTGTAACTGTGGACGAATGCCTGAAGGAATATCCCAGTGTCCAGACTTTTACGATCCAATCAGCGTTTAAATATGATTATGATGAAGGGCTCGTGACAGATGCAATTCGGAAGATTAACACCCAGGCAAGGACGGGGCCGGTATTTATCAATGAAGAGATGGCTTTGGATATTACGGAAAGATTGTCGTCGGCTTACCGGGGACAAATGAAGGAGCTTGCCCCGCTGATTAATGAAGTAGCCAGGTTTGTTCCTAAACGGAGGATGCGTAAGCTTCATATTGGTCTTTTTGGCTATTCAAGAAGTATTGAAGGGATCACATTGCCAAGGGTAATTTCTTTTTGTGCATCTTTGTATTCGATTGGGCTTCCGCCGGAGTTGCTGGGTCTGCATAGCTTAACTGAAAAAGATTTAGTGTTCCTCAAGACTGCGTATCCGTCATTTCTGGAAGACCTTTCGCTGGCTGCATCATATTACAACGGAGATGTCAAAAAATTAATATCTCCAAAGATGGCGAAAGATATTGAGAAGGTGCTGGGTATGGTAAAATATACGGAGAATCT
>CAZBCT010000160.1:0-6271 GCA_964490485.1 uncultured Candidatus Brocadia sp.
CAAAACTGCTGTGTTCGTCTGCTTTTCAATTATAGGGGTTAATCAACAGAGTCATATATCCAATACTTCTGCCAAGAGGGGCTTTAGACATGGGTGTTCAGATCAGACCTGTAGAATCGGTAGGTGTTTTTGCCTTGTTCTTTAGAGAGATACATTGCAACGTCCGCATTTTTGAGCAGACTGCTTATATCGGTAGTATCAACTGGATAAAGACTAATGCCAATGCTGACCGTGGTATAGAGTTCGTGGCCTTCCAACAAAAAGGGTTTTGATAAGAGGTCAAGTATTTTGTTTGCGACAATGGCTGCGTTCAATGGATAGGTAATTTCTGGAAGTACAATGATGAATTCATCTCCTCCGGTGCGAGCAATCGTATCACTTTCACGCACACATTTTTTTAATCGCTCGGCAACTGCTAAAAGCAGTAAATCACCTGTGTAATGTCCTAGGGAGTCGTTAATAATTTTAAAGTTGTCCAGATCAATGACCATTACTGCCATGATGGTTCCTGTGCGTTTTGCATGTACTATTGCTACCCTGAGACGATCCTGAAATAAATTACGGTTGGGTAAGTTGGTAAGGGGGTCATGGTAAGCCATGTGGGTAATGAGCGCTTCAGACTTCTTGCGCGCAATTGCATTTCCTGTGATCTCTGCCATAATGCGCAACCGTGCTATGTCTTCTTCATCCCACGGACCGGTTGCGAGGACATTGTCAAAACCAATAAATCCTGCCAATTCATTTTCGGCATATATTGGCAAAATCAAGAGTGCTTTGATATCTCCTTCCTCGAATTCTTCCTTTTCAGCAGCAGCTTCGTGGGGCATTTTAGATACATCAGCAATATGTATTATATTGCCGGCATGTAAGTTCTCCATCAGCCATGGGCGCATAGCAGAGGACAGATTACGGCGATGCTGAATTTTAGGAATAACCCCTTCATTACACCATTCATGGGTATTATCCATAATACTACCGTTATCATAAAACTGGAAGAGGTAAGTCCTGCTGGCATTGCTCAACTGGCCAGCATCAGCCAGTGATTTGAGAACTGCTTTGTTAAAGTCTGAAGTAACAAGGAATTTTGTGGATATACTGGCAACGGTTTTTTCAAAATCAATTCTACGCTTGAGAGCATTCTCGGTTTGTTTGCGAGCAGTGATATCGGTAAGAGAAACGAAAATTTTTGACCAGGTGTGTTCACATCCTGGAGCTATAGATAATCTCAGGTATATATAGTTTCTTGCACCGCGAAACGTGCGAGTTATAGCTTCCGCTTCAAAGACCGTTTGACCTTCCGCTAAGGCAATCAATGCCTGTTGGTACACAACGAATGATTCTTTGTCGAAGATATGAGTCAAGCCGATCAGTATCTGCTCTTTACTGGTAGCTTGATACATCTTCAAAGTCGCCTGGTTTACATCAACAATCCTCGCCAGAGCAACACATTTATGGATCTCTTCCGGGTGATTCTCAAAATAGGTTTTGAAATCTTTGATTCCTGTCGCTCGCAGATGATCAATGTAGATTTTAACTTCTGAGGAATCTTCTTCCCATAGAGAAACAGGTGAGTTTTCAAAGAGACCACGATACCTGGCTTCACTTGCATTCAGTGCATCCTCAGCCTGCTTGTGCTCAACAATCTTTAACTGCAGTCTTCTGTTGGCTCGCACCAGGGCTGCGGTTCGCCTTTTGATCTTTAGCTCTAAGTCTTTGTACGTTTGGAGCAAGATATTTTCCGCTTGTTTTTTCTTAATGAACTGGCCGATCAGACGGCCTGTGGAGGCTAATTGCATGAGTAAAGCTTCGTTAACTGGCCGTATCTTATGGCTAAGAAATACAAAGACACCCATGGTTTCGTCTTCATTTATAACGGGGATACCTAAAGCACCATGAAAGCCCTCTTTCGCAGCGATTTTTGTGTGAGAAAGAGTGGTATCATGAGTGATATCCTGGATCCAGACAGGTTTTTTGGTGGTATAAACAATGCCCGGTAATCCAACACCATGTGAAAAAACGATTTGCCTGGTCATTGCCTTATATTCCGGAGTATTTACTGACGGTTTATGCCAGACTTCCTCGCAGCACAGCACATTGTTTTTGTTGTCAACAATCCAGAATTCACCAAGTGCAAACTCCAGGCTTTCACAGATAGATTGAAGGATTTCTGAAATGACCTTATCAGATGTGATTAACTCAGCTAATATACGCATTGTGGCATGTATTTCATTACATCGTGCAGACAGATTACTCTCAGCAGAGTTAAGTTCTGTGTTGAATAAATTCATAATTCATTTTAAAACACTATAGTTCCGTTTCCTAAAAAAGTACTCTGTGTAATGGAGAATCTAGATATGAAACCTACTACCACGAGTGTAATATGACAGGTATCCCATGTGCTATATTAGTAACGTCAATAAACAAAGATACTTATATATCGACATAATTTAGAATAAATTTACATGAACCTACTGGAGCCAATGGCTACCTTTTTATGCAACTTCGTAAACGTTTGTTGTTGCACAGGCATTTATTAATTTTAAAGTTGTGTGTAATAATCGTTCAAGCGGCAATTGTCACTGCAGGCAATATTCAAAAAATGGTTTTTCTGTTTGTAAACTTGACAATGTATTATGACAGAGTAAAATGATTCTATAGTTTTTTTGCTATGGTTTGTCTTTAATACTGTTCTGACAGTGACAAACTGTCTTGTTTTATGAATACTTTTTTAATGGTGAGGTTTATTTAACGGAATGAGGATTTTATTGTGCTCCATGCCCGACACGGTCCCCCAGTTTTCCGCAAAGACATGGAGGGCTCCCAATCTTGCTATCTCTTCTATTGCAGGGAATATTCAGCCACACCATGAAGTAGCGCTTGCTGATCTTGTACTCAGAAGAAAAAACTTATTGCCTTCCATAAAAGAGGCCATCGAAGATTATCAACCGGATATCATCGGTTTGAGCGCCATGACGTTTCAGTTTGATACGGCACGAAGGATTGCAGCATATATAAAAATCTTGCAGAAAGATATTAAAGTAGCCATAGGGGGGTATCATGCGACCCTTATGTATGAAGAAATTGCTTCCTCCGATGACGGCAATCCTTTTGATTATATTGTCCGCGGGGAAGGAGAAGAAACCTTTCGTGATATCCTGGATGCAATCGAAGGAAAACGGGCATGGAAAGATATTTCCGGTCTGACCTACCGACACAATGGGGGCTTTCTGCACAATGCTCCGAGACCATTAGAGAATCTGGATACCCTGCAACTCCCGCGAAGAGATGCACGCATCTGGGATGGTTATCTTTTTTCTGGCAAAAGACTTGATATGGTTGAGACGTCCCGCGGCTGTACGATGACGTGTAATTTTTGCAGCATGAACAGCATGTACGGCCGCACCTTCAGGACATACAGCTTTGAGCGGGTTATGCAAGACTTGGCGAATGCAAAAAAGAATGGTGCACGATACGTAACCTTTTCAGATGATAACATTACCTTAAATGTAAAAAGATTTGAATCCCTGTGCGACGCAATTGTAGCGGCGGGTCACAATGACCTGCGGTACATCGTACAGGCAAGTACGGCTGGCATCGCCTCTTCCCCAACATTAGCTCGGAAAATGGCCCTTGCAGGCATCCAAATTGTTTTCCTGGGGATTGAGAACGTATCTGAACGTAATTTGAAGCTGATGAATAAAGGGAACATGCTGGAAAAGACAAAACTGGCAATTGAATACCTGCACAATAATAATATGTTAATTGTGGGAGGCATGATTATCGGGCATGCAGATGACAAGGAAGAAGATATTGCACAGAATTATGAATTCTTTGACACGGCCAATATTGATTTTTTTGGCGAGCAGATTATCACTCCATATCCAAAAACCGGTATGAGAGATATTTTAATTAAAGAAGGGCTCGTTACCAATCCTACCGATTACCGCAAGTATAACGGCTTTTGGGCAAACGTAAAAACGAAGTATCTGTCATCAGAAGACCTGCAATTTTTGCGATGGAAATATAAGCGGAAATACTCCACATTTTTCAAAACAACTCCAGCCTTTAAGGCAAATTTTGCCATGGTAAATCTCTTGCGGATATTCGTTTTAAGACCGTATTATCGGATTAAAAATTTTATTACCTCCATCGGAAAAAAAGAGCGTGATATCTTCGAAAAAGACATGGAAAATTTTGCCGAGATGAACAATTTTTTTGATCACAAATAATCTCAAGCACGTCCCTATTCCAATCCATGTGTAGGATACAGGTGAACACGGATTGACTGGATATAGGAGGTTTGTAAGGGCTGGTACACTATGCTTGAGCAATAAATATTGGTAAAAATCTGCGTCCTGATTCAAAAAATTTATTTATAAAGATTACGGATTACATGGAGATTAATACATGGAAAAATGTATTGCAGTGCTGGCAGGGGATGGCATTGGACCGGAAATAATGAAAGAAGGACGAAAGGTGTTAGATGCCGTTGCAAAGAAATTTGATCATACCTTTGAATACAAAGAGGCATTGGTAGGAGGGTGCGCTTATGATACCTATGGCCATCCGTTGCCCGATGAAACGAAAAAGATTTGTAATAGTTCCGATGCCATTTATTTTGGTGCTGTGGGGGGACCGAAGTGGGAGAACCTGCCCGCAGAATTAACTCCGGAACGGGGGGCACTGTTGCCGCTGCGGGCTATTTATGGCTTATTTGCTAACCTGCGCCCTGCAGTAATCTTTGGCCCATTGGCAGACGCGGCATCCCTGAAATCGGAGCGACTGAAAGGGGGGTTGGACATCCTGATTGTGCGTGAATTGACAGGGGGGGTCTATTTCGGCAAGAACAAGGTCAAATCCCTTACCTTGAAGGAAGGAGCTATTCAAGGGGATTATGCCGTAGATTATATGATCTATTCTGTCCCTGAAATTCAGAGGATTACAAAGGTTGCCTGTGAGGCGGCTATGAAACGCAATAAGAAACTAACTTCTGTTGATAAGGCAAACGTCCTCGAAAGTTCAAAACTATGGCGAAAGGTGGTTGTTGACTACGTTCAGAAAAATTATCCACAACTACAACTCAATCACATGTATGTTGACAATGCCGCCATGCAACTTGCAACGAACCCGAAGCAATTCGATGTGATAGTTACTGAAAACATGTTTGGGGATATCCTGTCTGACCTGGCTTCGGCAATTACCGGTTCCATTGGCATGCTTCCCAGCGCCAGCCTCTCAGAGACAGGTTTTGGCCTCTTTGAGCCTATCCACGGTTCAGCGCCGGATATTGCAGGGCAAGGCAAGGCCAACCCCTTGGCCCAAATCCTGTCAGGGGCCATGATGTTGAAATATGCCTTCGGTCTTAGCAAAGAATCAACTGCCGTTGAACAGGCCATTATGGCCGTGTTGGAGGACGGGTATCGGACGGGTGACATTGCAAGTGCGAGTACGCCGAAGGGCAAAATCCTTTCGACCTCTGCAATGGGGGATAGGGTGACAGGGTATTTACAATAACGCAGCAAAGCCGTAACCAAATCCCTATGCGGTAAACATTCATGAGCCAAAGGCTCACAAAAGGGCATGAAAATACGTCACCCGCCCTTTATCCCTCCCGTTCCTTCGACTTTGTTCAGGACAGGCAAGGGAGGGAAAGTTTCCTCGGCCCTTGCGGGAGAGGGTTGGGGTGAGGGGTATCTTCGTACCAATACTATAAGCTTAAATATTAAGGGGACTGTAGCGCAAACGAAAAGAAGAAGAATATCCTGAGTGTTGTTGGGGGGGGTAGAAGACAAGAACCCTACTAGATCAATTACCAAATTTTCCTTAAATATTTTCATTATGGTATTTTTTTCTTGACACAGGAAAATAAACTGCTATCTTATTCACGCTATTCACGCTATTCACGCTATTCACGCTATTCACGCTATTCACGCTAACATTGTCAATACAATTGAATAACGACAAAGGCAAACCCTGAGTGATCAGGGGACGCAAAGTAACAGGGTCTTTAGAAGCCGTTTAAACAGTTTAAACGGCTTATGGGAAAAAGACAGCCTTACTGCCGAAGATGGTTCCATGGACATTTTTGCAGTAAGGCTTTTTTGTTTTTAAAAGGAATCACATAAAGACACGAAGCCGCAAAGAAACGGAGTTTACCGCAGAGTACGCTGTGGACGCAGAGAAAGACTTTGAATATTTGTAACACTTTAGTTTTTCGAAAAATAGCCCCGTAGGGGTGAAATGTTTATAGAAAAATGTGATATATAAAACC
>CAZBCT010000161.1:0-5821 GCA_964490485.1 uncultured Candidatus Brocadia sp.
GCATATTTTATCTGCCCATGGTTCTATAATCATTTCAGCCCTGCGGGCTTTTTTGTCGCATCCTTGTCGTGAGCCTTGCCGAACGAGCGGATTTTGCTCTTATTGCGTGTGAATACCTTCAAGTACGCCACACCTACAGAGAAATGGGTTTTTCAAAAAGCTAAAGTGTTACAAATAATCCAAGGGGAACACCTTGTAATGGACGGTATGTGGCTGATTGTGGGATAAAAGGACTTGTAGAACAGGGTGAGGATAAATTAGTTTTGGCGCATTCGCTTCGCTTAATCCACCACATCATATACAACTTTTGGAGTAACAATTTAGCTTTTTGAAAAATTCCAACAATGGCGATGTCTGCCTCGCAGTGTAGGGGCGAAGCATTTGCCAGTTTGGGTACGAATGCATGTATGCCAATTATAGCAAATGCTTCGCCCCTACTTTTTCAAAAAACTAAATTATTACCTTTTGGATAATTTATGGATTGCATGGAAAAAGTTGAGTTTTAGTAACAATTTAGTATTTTAAAAAATCTTAAAAGAAAGCCAGGTTTTGTTGGCTATAGCAGGGCAAATCTACGGGGAGAGGGAGAGGCAGGTTCAAAACATGGCTTTGCAATTTCCAAATCCTGAAAGGATGTTATGATTATAGCCAATTGAAGCATTTTTGCCTGTTAACCCAGCATGGGTGACATTGATTTTTATGCCGATGTGATGATAATTTTATTTCACCCCTTCGGGGTTGCATATTTTATCTGCCCATGGTTCTATAATCATTTCAGCCCTGCGGGCTTTTTTGCCGCATCCTTGTCGTGAGTCTTGCCGAACGAGCGGATTTTGATTTTCTTGCGTATGAATACCTTCAGGCTCAGCACACCTGCAAAGAATGGGTTTTTCAAAAAGCTAAAGTGTTACGCGTTTTATTATATCCTTACCCCAACCTTTTTAAATTCCTTCTCACTATAAAGGATGACGTAGTCATTTAATCCTGTCTTTTCTTTAATAGCTTGAATTACGGCCTCGCACTCGGCATCGGTATATCCGTGAATCATGGTAAAGACATTGTATTCCCAGTCAGGATAAATGGGACGTTCGTAACAGTGAGTTACCTCTTCAAAACCAGCCATAAACTCGCCCACTTCATCAACCCGATCTTTTGGCACCTTCCACACACACATGGCGTTGGCATTAATACCGATCTTGCGGTGGGCGATAGAAGCGGCAAGACGCCTGACTTTTCCGGCATCCAGAAGCCTTTTGAGCTTTTGCATTACTTCTTCTTCAGACATTCCAAGCGCCTGCCCAATATCTTTGTACGGGGTTTTGGTGACGGGCAGTCCTTCCTGAATGTATTTAATAAGTTTAACGTCGCTGTCTTCTTCCTCTTTTTTTTGTGTCATGGTTCAATTAGCATGAACAAACAATCCCTGTTCATAACATACAGGGACAGGGTTTGTCCCCGCCACCCCTCACGGTTAAGATTCCTAATAAATTTTAAAACGAACACCAATCTTGAATTTCTTTTCGGTGGGTAAACTTCGAACCGTTAACCCGGTTCGGTTCTCGATCTCTTGTAATCTGCTGTGGAGTTCTTCGTCGTCCTTTGCCGACATCGTAAACCATATATTGTAAGGGATATCTTTATTTTTTCCTTTCCGGAGATAATTGTGGGAAACGCCGCTGTATTCATTGATGATTGCACTCACCTCATCAATGCGGTCTTCCGGGACATTTACGGCAGCGAGGGTTGCTTCTCTGCCCATGGCCTGGGTATTAATAATGGGTGCGAGCCTTCTGACGAATCCTCTTTCTATCATGAACTTGATGCGTTCGATGATGGTATCTTCGTCAATAGAAAGCTCTTTGCTCAGTTCCAGAAATGGTCTTGATACAAGAGGCAGATTGGATTGCAGGCGGTGCAGTATTTTTCTGTCGATATCGGAGAGTATCATATTCTTTTTTTAATTTCCTCAATTCCATGTTGTTCTAACAATGCCCGAAAGCGATGCTCGGTTTTACTCGAAAGTATCATTTCCACGCAGACATCTAATGCCTTCAGGGTCGTGGATTCATCTGCCTGAGGCAATATCTCTATAGCAAATCTGGGATGACGGCCAACTTTTCCGCCGATCATCACCCGATATTTTTTCTTTCCGGCCTTTATTGACCCGCTTGGACATACCTTTGCGCAAAGCCCGCAGTGCACGCACTTCTCCATGTCAATGGATACCTGACCGCCTTGTACGGTAATGGCATCCTCCCGGCAGGTCTCCACGCACTTCATGCACTCAATGCATTCGGACGCAGGGTCTACAAAGACAGGTTCAATTGCATGAACGCCAAAATCCTTGATTTGCGGCATGGAGCAACTATTCGGACATCCTGATACGGCGATTTTCAGGGAATGATGCGGAAGGATTTGGCCTTCAATTTTATGCATCAGCTTTTCCGTGAATTTCAGTTCCTCCAAACGGTTCCGTATTTTATCAGCCAGAACGTTGGAGTCGGCAATAAGGAACGGGCAATTAACCTCCGCACCTCTGCAGGTTTTTGTTTGATAAAGTACGGGATTGCCGTCATTATCGAAATATTTCGGATATTTTTTCAGAATGGAAATTTTTTTATTATCTACAGATTTCTTTACAAAAGCGTGCGGCGCAGCGGTAACCGGTGGTGGCTTATTCATGAATGAATCGCGGGCAGCCATAACTTCCGCTTCGGTTACGAGTGTTTTTCCGCGCTCACGGGCAAGGGTTTCAACCTTTTCGCGGACGGTCTTTTGCACAAAGGGAGGTACTTTTTCCAGCAACAACGATGCAGACTTATTCCATTCCAACACAGACTCCTCAAAAAAATTGCCACAATATCGGGATTGCGGCAAATATAGTAAACGTAAAAAGTAAGTTGCATTGCGAACGAAGTGAAGCAATCCGAACCGTAGGGCTTGCTTCGGGCTATCGCCCTCGCAATGACATGTGCATGGATACTTATTTATTACGTTTACTATAATTTAAATCGATAACAAACTAAGCTTTCACAATTATAGGTACAAAAAAGTGGATTGTCAATTTCAAATTTCGAGGCATTTCTTACAGAAACGTTTTGTGTATTTTAATGCAGAGGAATTTCAAGGATGAAGATTGCTTCGCGGAATTTACCCTGAGCAAAGCAAATGTACCCACAATAACATACTGTCCTGCCTGCCCTTGCAAGGAACGCACATGACGAAGCAATCTCAAACAGCAAACAAAAAGGGAGGCGACTGACCTCCCTTTTAAGCACGCATTTCAAACAAGGTTGGGTTTCGCCAAAAGCGAAACCCAACATCTACCTGATCAGATTTTGTATTCTGTTTTCAAGGTCTGACTCCAAGACCTCCCCAGATTCACAAAGGTGGATTCGGCGTGAAAAGACACACGCCGTAATCCAACCGGACTGTTTTATTTGTCAATAGGTTGATATTATACCTAAATCCTGCAACAAGGCGAAGCCTTGTTGCAGGATTTAGGTATACTTTATTTATATGCTTGAAAAGAGAGCCAGGAATGCTGAAAAAGAATTGAATTGCAAAAAAATAATTAGTATTTTAAAGTATAGCGGTTTATCTTTTCGTCACCCGATTGGTAAAATGGAATACCGCACTTTTATTACTTAATAATCTTTGAAACTTTTAGACAACATCTTCTCTCTCGGCACACTTTTCAAGCCACATGAAAAAGGCAGAAAAAGAACTTTCTGATAACAATTTGAGGGGACACCTGTTTAAGTTTATTTACGAAACAGATACGTGGGGGGGTAAATTTTTCAATATTGCCCTCATTGTCTGTGTTGTAATCAGCGTTCTCAGTGTATCATTCGACAGTATCGAGAGGATAAATATTCGGTATGGAAAGATACTGTTATTTACCGAATGGACTATAACGATCCTTTTCACTATTGAATATGCGCTCAGGGTCACTTGCATAAAGAAACCGCTGAAATATATCTTCAGTTTCATGGGTTTGGTCGATCTTCTTTCCATTCTTCCCTTGTACCTCAGTTTCTTTTTCACAGGAACAAAATACTTAGTCGTCATCAGAACGCTCCGCGTATTGCGGGTTTTCAGAATTTTGAAAATGTGGAATTTCATCGAAGCTTCTCACCATTTAACAAGGGCCCTTTATATCAGTTCGATTAAAATTGGTGTTTTTCTCCTTTTTATTCTGGTGCTTGTTATTATCATTGGCTCTCTGATGCATCTCATTGAAGGCGGGAAACATGGCTATGACAACATTCCCCAAAGCATTTACTGGGCTATTGTAACCCTTACTACGGTAGGTTATGGTGATATTGCACCCAAAACACCCGTAGGCAGATCGTTTGCTTCAATCATTATGCTTTTAGGTTATGGAATTATCGCTGTGCCCACAGGGATAGTTACTGCCGAATTGGTGAAACTTGCCAAGGCACCGCATGCCAAATCTATCCATAGTTGTTCTTCGTGCGGCAAAGAGGGACATGACACCGATGCCCATTTCTGTAAATTCTGCGGTGGAAAATTATGAATTTCGTCAATATTCCAAACCAGTTCAATCCGGCGAAATTCGGTACCTTTGGGAAATCATTCAGCATTACCGGCAATGTTCATTGCCCTAAAATAAAAGGGCGGCACTTTGGTTGAGCCGTGCCATTCAGCGCTATCGCCAATTGCAACAATATTATTAAACACCTCAAAGGCATTCCCCGCTATCATACAGTCTTTTACCCTCCCTACAATTTCCCCGCGCTCAATCAAATATCCAAGGTCGATATTTACGGAAAATTCTCCGGCAAGGATATTGCTCTGACCGCCACCGAGCACTTGATCTACCAGCACTCCATATTGAACATCCTTTATCATGGACTCGAATGACATATTGCCAGGCTCAACAATAACGTTTGAATTGCCCGGAGAAGGCTGGGAAGAAAAACCTCTGTTGCCATTACCGGTAGACCTGGCTTTCATGATTCCGGCCGTTTGTAAGTCAAAGATATAATTTTTTAAAACGCCCCTTTCAAACAAGGGCGTGCGCCGCGATGGTGTGCCCTCCCCATCCCAGGGATAGCTCGAATCTGCCATATCAATGGTAGAATCGTCATAAATACTGACCCGTTCATCAAGAATCTTTTCACCCAAACGGTTCGTAAGAGGTGAAGCGCCTTTTTGCACCAGCTTCCCATTGCAACCGGTTTCAAAGGTTGCAAGCAAGTTCCCCATGGCTTTTGTGGTGACCACGACAGGATAAACGCCGGTTTTCAGTTTCAGTTCTTTTTGAGCAAGTTTTAGACTTCGCAGCGCTTTATCAATATGTTTATTGAGATCCGTAACAAGACCTCTTGAGCCTTCCCCTTCACCAATCCAGAGCAGGCTCTGTCCTTTCACTTCTAATATCTCTATACCAAGACCAAAAGACGTAGATGTAATAGAGATATCCAGTCCCTTCGAATTGATGAGCCTTCGACTCCCATGTCCTTTTCCCATACTCACACTGCATTCATAGCTTGAATTTACCGACAATGCCTTTCCAATGGCCTCTTTCCCGATGTCTACACAATTGTGAATGGGATAGTCTATGACCTGCTGATCAAAGACGGCAATCTTCGGAAAATTATTTTTCGAAGGAAAATCAAAGGCGGCTATTTGGCCGAATTTTGCGCTCTCTATGGCATTAGCAACCAGTTTCTCCGGTTTTCTAAAATCGGTCGTACTGGAGAACCCAAGCCTCCCATCCTTAATTACCCGGAGTCCGATGCCTCGTATGGATTTTGTACTGACATATTTTAACTTGTTGTTTTCAAAACTCACC
>CAZBCT010000162.1:0-5813 GCA_964490485.1 uncultured Candidatus Brocadia sp.
ATTTTACAAGCAAATAATCTGTAGATGGTTTATGAAAACGTTATAGTAGACAATGAGGTACACCTTAGTCTACCACAATAGTACCAGGGTCAAAGGGTAGCTGATGTGTCATCTTTACGTCTGAAACATTGCCTTCTGTAATAACAGCAAAGGAAGGAGGGAAGATCACCGTCGTGATCCAGAATAAGGTGCAATTTGACTGCTCCCTTGGTACGCCGAAATTTTGCCCAGTCAAAAAGTGCTAGCGACAAGTCAATGGTAGAGGAATCCAGACTGACCAACGTATTCTTAAACCTGAATTTTTTCTTTCCTGAAAACTTACTACGGCATTGATCCAACAGATTCAAGAAAACCTTTTGGTAAAGTTCCCACGGACGATGTTCGTTGGCATACGCAAGCATGGAACGACTCGGTGCAGTAATTCCCAAATGTGTCAACTTACCCTCACAACTCCTGAGACCTCCCGTAATGAATGTGCTCAGCCCAATTGACAAAAAAGCATGGAAACAAACTGCTCCCAGCAAGAAAACCCTCTGGCATGATATTCAGCATGGGTCTCTTTTACCGTTCGATAAAACTCTGAACGAGGAAATAATTGTAACAACTGACTAAATATGCTGCAAAATTTGTTCATTTATGAGCCCTCCTTTGGGCAATAAATTTTTCATACCAACTCTCTTATACCAAATCAAGGCTCTTCTTAAAAACTTAATTTGGACAAGAGTGAGATGACCTATATATGCTTTCTCTTCGAGCAATTTCACACTCTTGTACTCACACAACCGCCGCAGAATTATTCCAATTTCCTCTCGCAATTTCCCGCAAACAACTTTACGTCGCTCTTCGGTACCCACACTATATGATACTTGCATTCCCACATCGTATGTGCTAAACTCTTCTTCACTTCTAGCTCCTTTCTTACGGATCAGTCACTCAAACAACCAAGTTGCTATCCTAATAAAGGAGTTTTCCTTTTTCAAATACTTCAGCATAGCTTTTACCATTCTCCCCAGCATAGCTGGAGGCTTAGCGTAAGAGTTATAGTATCCAAAGGATGAAACCGAACAGAATATGACGAAAGTTGAAGATATGTTCGGCTTCATCCTTTGGATACTATAGCTGAATATATTATTTAAAGAAGGGATTTGACAACAGAGTTCCTTTTTGTCAGTCAAAAAAATCTCTTTGGGAAATGTCTGATCGTGAGAGTTTTTGATTTTATTGTATCTTTGATCGGCATTATAATGCTTTTGCCGGTCTTTCTATTTGCGGCTTTACTCGTAAAAAGTACTTCTCCGGGCCCTATCCTCTATTCACAGAAAAGGGTTGGGCGTAACGGACGTTTGTTCAATCTGTATAAATTTCGTTCTATGGTGGTCAACGCCGATCGCATCGGCACTTCGGTGACTACAGGCCGTGACCCTCGAATCACAGAAGTCGGCAAGGTTTTACGGAAGACGAAACTGGATGAATTGCCGCAGATCTGGAACGTGTTGAAAGGGGATATGAGTTTCGTTGGACCCCGCCCCGATGTCCCGGAAATAGTTAATAATTATACCGATGAAATGAGGCGGATATTGGAAGTACGGCCCGGCATCACAAGCAACGCATCACTATATCTGAGAAATGAGGAGGAACTTCTCTCCCTTGCTGGAGAACCTGATAAGGTATACGAAGAAATTTTCGTTCCTGCAAAGGTGGTACTTGCAATGGAACATGTGCACAGAAAGTCATTTCTTTTTGATTTCGGTATTCTGCTTAAAACAGTATGGGTTCTCACTGCCGGGCGGATATTGACATCAAGAGAACACCCTGTAGTGAAAGAGATAAAACAGGCAATAGAAAGGATGAAGTAGCAGTTCAGCAAATCAGACACAAAGGTTTCTTTGGGACTTAGTTTGTGCCGTGAAGTTTAAAGAATAACGAAGTTCTTTGACAAACTGTAATAGAGATGATGTAGCAATGGGGAGAGCTACCCATTGGGAAGTATCGGCAACGCCGTACAGGCGGGGTTGCCAAACCGCTCTACGCTACAAAAGCTGTAAAACTGATGTGGTGAACGGATAGAGGAAAGGTGAGGAGAAACCATCAGGTGTGACGTTAAGAGATGAATGCAAACGAATCGCTGAAGAAGTAACGAAATCACAGAAGTTGTGGGGCAAAATCGCATTGTGCTGAGGATGCAGAAACAATGCATAGCGGAGGCCTGTGTACTGGCTATGTGTCCACCGTTATACAGGTAACATGACTTAAAGTTGGGCTGTATTGCGGAACACGGGATATCCGTTTTTTGGTAACGGCTGCAAAAGGCGTCAAACGGAAGTCGGACTACGTCATAAGAGTGAAGATATTCCGCGAAAACGGAAAGGCAGCAGGGCTAGTATCTTGATCGTATGGGATTTTCATTTTATTTAAGCTGGTTTTGGGACGGTGTTAGTGTAAGATTAATGGTGGTAATATGATAAGATGGGGTCTATGATGATGTAGTTATGAAAGCAGAAGAGACGAAAGGGTGGAATGTATTCAAGCAGATATTTGCTGACCACTGGGAGGGGTTCAAGAAGAAGTATCCCCGCTATAATAAGCAACATTATGATGAACAAGTAAAAAAGATGTTGCGGTGCGGTAATCCGGAAGAGATGGGATATATAAGGTATTTATGTTTTCGCTGTGGAGAGGGAAAACGAGTGGTATCGATGAGTTGCAAGAGTACAATGTGTTTGAGATGTGGAAAGGTGTATGTGGATGAATGGGTGAGTCAGGTAAGCAAGATGTTGCATGAAGGGATAATCTATCGGCATATCGTATTGACGGTACCGGAGAAGTTAAGGAAGACGTTTTATAATCACGCAGAAGAGTTATTGGGAAAGCTGCTGTCGAGTGGGGTAAAATGTTTGGATGATTTTTTTAGCAGGGTCAATAGGAAGGAGATTCGGGGAGGGTACATAGTAGTATTACAGACGCATGAGAGAAATGGGCAGTATAATCCGCATTTGCATATTATAGCGACGAGTGGTGGGATGGACAAAAATACCCAGAGGTGGGAACATATGGAGTATTTACCGTATCCGATGTTGCATAAGAAGTGGCAGTGGTATTTATTGGAGAGGGTAAGGGAGGGGATAGAACGGAAGAGATAGAGCAGGTGGTGGATAGTTGTTATAAGAGCTATCCGAAAGGGTTTGTAACGAATGTGCAGAAGAGGGAAGTACCGGGGCGATATGAGGGTTTGTCGAGATATTTGGCGAAATACGTGGTGAGTCCACCGATATCGATAAGGAAGATAGATGGATATGATGGGCAGAGAGTAAGATATCATTACCGATCACATAAGACGGAGCAAGTAGAGGAAGAACGGGTGGATGTGTATACATTTATCGGGAGAATGATTCAGCACATACTTCCGAAAGGGTTTAAAAGGATAAGATATTATGGGGTGCAAGCGACAAAGACGTTTGCGCAGGTTCAGGAGATTATTCGAGAAGCCTTGTCAAAAGTGAAAAGAGTAGTGAAGGGGGCGATAAAGATAATTGCCCCGAAGAGGTATCGGGAGAGATATAGGGAGAGCACCGGGAAAGACCCTTTTGTTTGTCCGCAGTGTGGGCGAGAGATGGATATTTGCACGATATGGCACCCCAGGTATGGGGCGATTTATGATGAGTTTGCTGAGATAAGAAGAGGTAAGTATGAGCAAAAGGAGAAAGAAACCTGTGGAGCGGAAGGTAATGGAAGAGCCATTCGGTCCTCCGCCAAAGGAGTACAATTACCGATGTTCAGTATGTGGAACTGAGCTTTTGGTCAATAAAACAATCATCGATGCAGGAATCGGGATGGCCAAGTTTAACAAGGAATATTATGTGGAGTGCATGCCAAAAGTAGGATGCCCGGGATGTAATAACTATACCATGGAGCATGTTGATGAGATTCCGCCGAAGGCGTTAAGTTCAATGTATAGGACTTTCAAACTATTTTGTTATCCTATTAACACACCCTCTGACCCCTCTCCAGAGAGGAATTAAAAAATCCCCTTCCATGACCGCTGCTGCTATCGGAGGGAATTTATGGGGTGGGTAATAAGTTCGTTTATATAAGAAAAAGTCTTTTAAAATTCAACCTAGGTTATGACTATGAATAAAAACCGGATATATCTTTCCCCGCCTCATATGGGGGACAAAGAGTTCGAATTCGTGAAAGAGGCATTTGAGTCTAACTGGATCGCCCCCGTTGGACCCCACGTGGATATGTTTGAAAAAGAGTTTTGTGAAATTACCGGCGCACGATATGCCGCTGCAGTCAGTTCCGGAAGCGCCGCCATCCATTTGGCATTAATTTTGTTAAAAATTCAGCCTGGTGATGAAGTGATTTGTTCTACCCTGACCTTTGCAGCCAGCGCGAATCCGGTCGTCTACCAGGGGGCAACCCCGGTATTCATAGACAGCGAACCCGATACCTGGAATATGGACTGCAACTGTCTTGAAGATGCAATTCAGGATAGAATCAGGAAAGGGAAAAGGCCAAAGACGATAATTATTGTCCATCTGTATGGTCAGAGCGCTGACATGGACACTATCATGAACATTTGCAATCAATACGAGATTCCGCTCATTGAAGATGCAGCGGAGTCGCTTGGTGCCTACTACAAAGGGAAGCACACAGGGATTTTTGGTAAATTCGGGACATTTTCTTTCAATGGCAACAAGATTATTACCTGTTCTTCCGGCGGAATGCTGGTATCAAATGAAGAAGGCTTAATCAAGAAAGCAAAGTTCTTGGCAACACAGGCAAGGGACCCTGCCCCCCATTATCAACATTCCCATATTGGCTATAATTACCGGCTGAGCAATGTGCTTGCAGGGATCGGACGGGGACAACTCCGCGTTCTGGCAGAGCGGGTAGAGGCACGCAGGGCCAACTTTGATTTTTATCAAAAGGAATTAGGATGTCTACCCGGCATCCAGTTCATGCCGGAGGCAGCGTTTGGCAGAAGCAACCGATGGTTGACATGCCTGACTATTGACCCGTTGAAATTTGGTGCTACCAGAGAGGATGTGCGATTGTCCTTGGAGTCTGAAAACATTGAATCCCGTCCGGTATGGAAACCGCTCCATCTACAGCCGGTTTTTCAGGATTACCCCTATTATGGCTCCGGTATAGCTGAAGAATTGTTCGATAAAGGGCTTTGCCTGCCGTCCGGTTCTTATTTAACCGGAGAAGATCTTCATCGGGTAGTAAAAGTCTTTCGGCGAGTGTGTCAGACAACTCTTATTCAGAAAAAAAAATCAGAGTAATATTTGCAAGGTTTTTTCTGGAGGTTCGTCAGTATGAACACGACATTGTTAAACCACCGTTTCATTGTTAAAGAATATCACAAGCGGATAGAAAGAAACATTCTGCATGAAGATGACAGAGTGGAACTGATCGATGGAAGGATTGTTGATAGGACACCGGTAGGAAGTAAACATGCAGCATGTGTGGGGAGGTTAAATCGTTTGTTTAGTATGAAGTTA
Source organism: uncultured Candidatus Brocadia sp. (assembly GCA_964490485.1). Lineage (GTDB taxonomy): Bacteria > Planctomycetota > Brocadiia > Brocadiales > Brocadiaceae > Brocadia. Next base: position 5,508 of record CAZBCT010000162.1, read on the forward strand.
CAAACAAGGGCAATAGTTCAGGTTCAAAATCCCATCCTGTTAAATGATCAATCTGGACATCAGCCTGATGTAGCACCTTTAAAAAAAAGGGATAATTTTTATGCCGAAAAACTTCCTATGCCTGACGATATACTTTTGGCTATAGAGGATGCTGAGAGTTCTTTGGAGTATGACAAGGAAACGAAAACCCCGTTGTATGCCAGGGCAAATATTCAGAAGGTCTGGCGGGTAAATTTAATGGAAAATATCGTGGGTAACTATTCAGCGTATATTCGCTCATACTTGCTATGAGCGAACAAAATCAGG
>CAZBCT010000163.1:0-5732 GCA_964490485.1 uncultured Candidatus Brocadia sp.
TAGGAATTCATCATAGGAATAATGGCCTTTACAATATCTGTCTCCGCTACAATCCCTACCGGGTTATCTTCTGCATCACCGACAAAAAAACGCGATATTTCACCTCATCAAGCATTCTGATAAGATATTCAAACGTGTCTGAAGTTCGGGCGAGATTCGGAGTTGTGCCCATAATATCTTTTACTCTCATAATCTTACCCTCACTTTTTGCTGAATATTTTATTAGTTACTATGACAATTTACAGCAATTAAAAATACAGAAATAAGAGCGGATAAAGATAATTCGAAAACATCATACCTATTTTTAGATTCCTCAACAAGCCCGCTGAAAGAAAGGACCTCATTGTGATCCTGAAAGATGCCTTTTCCAGGCAAGACGACAAAACCCTTGTTTTACGGGCAGATAAGAATGTCCCCTATGGTGTCGTTGTCGATGTCATGGATGCAGCGAAAGGGGCCGGATTAAGGAGGATTGTCGCTCCCACGATTCTCGACCCTGAAAAACAACCGGATCGTAAACAATAGCTTCCCGTGAATTCCCTGATAATTTCCATGTCCAAAACGAGTCCGGGATGTGCCTCCTTCATGAGTATAGTAAACGCAAAAGGACCATTGTCATTGCGAGGAGGAAATCGGCTGAAGCTGAAGCAAACTCGAAGATTCCTCGCTAATACGCCCGGAACAAGCTCCGCAATCCGTGCTATGAGATTGCTTCACTATCGCTCGCCCAATCTGTTCATGTTTAATCCACAATAAAATACTTGTTAATAAATAAAAAGAATGTATAATGCTGAATTATGTAAAATAATCTCACAATATAGCAGCAGAGTGGCATACTATTACCCCCTGATAAGCAGCCGAATAAAGACACTCACCAGCATGTTCCCGTATTACCATGTAAAACATTAACCCGTAATATCCTTCTTCTTGCACCTGAACCATAATTGGACTTTCCTGGTAAAGCTCTATAGCAGGTTAGCCAATATGTATTCAATAACTCTCTAATAAGAATCGTCATAGAAATGATCAAAAATATAAAAAAGGCAGGTTGTACATGAAATACAAGATATCGGTAGTTGAGTGGTTAAAAAACGTAGTCATCGGTCGTGCACGTAGTCCACACGATCGGACAATATTTCATAAGCTATCGCTCATAGCATTCTTTGCCTGGATTGGGTTAGGGGCGGATGGTCTTTCTTCGTCCTGCTACGGCCCTGAAGAAGCCTTTCGGGCATTGCAAGGTCATTATTCCCTCAGCCTCTTTGTAGCGCTGGGTACGGTACTGACAATTTTTGTTATTAGTGCCAGCTATTCTCAGATCATCGAACTCTTTCCTTCCGGCGGTGGTGGATACCACGTTGCCAGTAAATTATTATCTCCCACCTGCGGGATGATTTCAGGGTGTGCGCTCATTATAGATTATGTACTTACTATTACGGTTTCAATTGCAAGCGGTACGGATGCTATTTTCAGCTTTCTTCCTGCAGAATTGCATTCCTACAAACTTTCATTTGCTGTTGCTGGCATTGCACTCCTTACACTATTAAACCTGCGCGGAGTAAAAGAGGCAGTTCTTCCTTTGGTGCCGATATTTTTGATTTTTGTCATCACCCATTTGTTTGTAATTGTCTATGCGCCAGCAACCCATATAGCACATTTTCAGGATGTCATAAAGACTTCGGCATCTGATGTCCGCGATGTGAGTTCAAAGATTGGGATAGTAGGAATATTGTTGCTCATATTACGCTCATATTGTATGGGTTCAGGTACATATACGGGAATAGAAGCAGTCAGCAACGGCCTGCCAATTCTTCGGGAACCACGAGTGCAAACGGCAAAAAGCACCATGCGTTACATGACGATCTCGCTATCCGTTATTGTCATGGGATTAATGTTTGCTTACCTTTTTTACCGGGTGGAACCACAGTCGGGAAAAACCTTAAATGCAGTCCTTTTTGAGCGTGTTACGGCTGGCTGGGGAGATAGTTCCGGGTCATGGTTTGTCATTGTAGCGCTTGCCTCTGAAGCCATGCTCCTTTTTATCGCAGGCCAGACAGGTTTTTTGGATGGTCCACGGGTAATAGCGAACATGGCTCTTGATCGCTGGTTCCCAACCCGGTTTGCCGTGCTAAGCGATCGGTTGGTGTCAAAAAATGGAATATTATTCATGGGTATCGCGGCATTAATAGTAATGCTTCTTAGCCGTGGGGCTATTCATATTTTAGTTGTGCTTTATAGCATTAACGTTTTTATTACCTTTGTCCTTTCTCAGTTAGGAATGGTGCGCTATTGGTGGATTACACGTTCAGGGGTGAAGCATCGGTGGTGGAAACTTCTTATTAATGGCATTGGATTGGTTCTCGCTCTTTTTATCCTTGCATCAGTAGTCACCCTTAAATTTCACCATGGCGGCTGGATCACCTTAGCTGTCACAGGCACGTTAGCATTTATCGCTATCATTGTAAAGGAGCATTATAACATGACTTCCCGTCTTCTGGGCAAATTAGATAACCTGGTTCAAATTGCTGATGCATCGCATCCCCAGGTAATTTCTGAAACATCACCAAAGACACAACCTGAGTTTGATTCAACAGCCAAGACGGCGGTTTTACTGGTAAGTGGTTTTAATGGCAGGGAACTTCATACGCTCTTCAATGTTATCCGTACCTTTGAAAAGACGTTTAGAAATTTTATTTTTGTCGAAGTCGGGGTAGTGGATGCCGGAAATTTCAAAGGAATAGCCGAAATTGAAAATCTCAAAACTCAGGTAAAAAGGGACCTGGACCGTTATGTGAATTTTATGCAACGGCACGGCTATTTTGCTGAAGGACTATACTCGATTGGTGTAGATGTTGTTGATGAGATTGCGCAAATTACCTTAAAAATTTTAGAACGTTTCCACAATCCTGTTTTCTTCGGGGGACAACTCATTTTCCCCAAGGATTCTTTCCTTTCGCGATTGCTCCACAATTACACGATCTTCGCCGTACAAAGGAGATTATATAACAAGGGATTTCCTGTCGTTATCATGCCCATCCGAATATAGAAATTTGTCGGAGAGAATTTTCACCTGAAAATAACAATCCGCTGTCATTCTGAGCCCTTTGCTTTTTGTCATTCTGAGCGAAGTGAAGAATCTTTTTTACCGCTCAGGGTAAACTTTGCGAAGAATCTGGTATTAACGAGACACTTCGCCTTCGGTTCAGGGTGGCACGGACAAAACGTGTTTGTTCGTGTTTATGCTTCATTTAAAGCTTCTTTTCCGGAGATACACCATGAAGCTTTCCGAACTCTTGGATAATACGGTCATCACCACAAACCTCAGGGCAAGGAACAAAAGCAACGCACTGAGAGAAATGGTAGGGATCCTTCACAAGGCTGAGAGGATCAGAGACCCCGATCCAGTTTTGAAGACCCTTTTGGAACACGAAACAATCGATACCATGGGCATTAGCCGTGGGGTTGCTTTTCCTCATGCAAGTATCGAAGGACTGAAAAAACCGGTTGCCTTGCTCGCCATCTCGCAACGGGGCGTCAATTTCAAGGCAAAAGATGGACACCCTGTCTATCTATTCTTTCTCTTCTTAACCCCGGTAAAAGAAACAACACTCAACCTCCAGATCCTTTCGAGGGCAACAACCATCTTTACGGACAACGCCCTTTATTATACCATTCGAAAGGCAAAGACTCCTCAGACAGCCTTAAGCCTCCTCCTGCGCCATGAAAAAGGCGGAAAGGAGGTCTTCTTTCCGCACTCAATAGGTGAAATATACAAGGAACTCGAAACAAGCCCTTCGGGACTACCTGAAGATGAGGCAAAAAGGAGGCTTGAGAGACATGGCCAAAACGTCCTAAAGGAGCTAAAGGGGAAGCCCCTCTTTCTGAGATTTATAGAAAACCTGTACAATCTCCTTGCCATTCTCCTGTGGGTCGGCGGAGCCCTTGCCTTTGTAGCCAATATGCCTGCATTGGGATGGGCCATATTTGCCGTAATCCTCATTAACGCCATCTTCAGTTTCTGGCAAGAATATAAGGCAGAAAGGGCACTGGAGGCACTAAAGAGGTTGATACCACGGAAGACTAGGGTATTAAGAGATAATGAAGAAAGGGGAATTTCCGCTGAAGAGCTTGTCCCGGGCGACATCTTTTTCCTTGAAGATGGTGACAGCATATCGGCAGATGCCAGGCTGATAGAGACCTTCAATATGAGGGTTGACAATTCGGCCCTTACCGGTGAATCCCAGCCAATATACAAGACATCGGAGGCAGTAAAGGACGGAAAGGAATTTCTATGGACAGAGCTTCCCAACCTGGTGTTTGCCGGAACAACGGTTATATCAGGGACAGGTATTGCAGCGGTAATTGCCACGGGGATGCAGACAGAAATCGGTCGGATAGCTTCTCTTACCCAGGAACTCAGGGAAGAGAAGAGCCCACTCCAACTGGAAATAAAAAAGGTCACAAAGATCGTTACCATTCTTTCAATAGCGATGGGCGTTATCTTCTTTTTCCTCGGCACTTATATTGGAAATCTCAGCATTTCTGCTGCATTTATCTTTGCTATTGGTATTATCGTTGCCAATGTCCCCGAAGGATTGCTTCCCACAATGTCTTTATCATTGGCAAGGGCTGTTCAGAAAATGGCAAAAAGGAACGCCCTCATAAAAAGACTTTCGTCTGTAGAGACGCTTGGGTCTACTACCGTAATTTGTACAGATAAGACAGGCACGCTTACTACGAATGAAATGAGCGTAACGAAAATATTTATCAATGGGAAACTAATAGATGTTACTGGTTCAAGATATGAGCCAGCAGGAAATTTTTATTACAGGGGAAGAAGTCTTTCCGGGGAAGAAATGAATAAAAATGGAATGGATATTTTTTTTGATACGTGCGTGCTCTGTAACAATGCAACCTTACTTGCTCCAAAACGGAATGGAGAAAGATGGGGTATAATCGGAGACCCTACCGAAGCAGCGCTTCTTGTGATGGCTGCCAAAGGAGGTGTAAATATTGAAACGAGGAGGAACGCCTTGCCGGGAATTGGCCAACTTCCATTCGAGGCTGTGAGGAAAAGAATGACCTCCATTAATCTCTCTGATGAGGAACAACCGGTAGCCCATGTGAAGGGATCGCCTAAAGAGATACTCAATCTCTGCACGAGCATATTTATGAATGGGAAGGTGCAATCTTTAACAGATTCAGAACGGGAAGTTATTGTATCACGGAATGATTTTATGGCGAAAGAAGGTTTGCGGGTGTTGGGTTTTGCATATAGACCTTTAGATTTCTCAGAAGGCTTTACCATAAAAAACACAGAAAATGATCTAATATTTCTGGGACTGGCAGGCATGATGGACCCCCCAAGGCCGGAAGTGCCAAAGGCCATAGAATTATGTCACAGGGCAGGAATAAGAGCCGTTATGATTACCGGAGATTACGGCCTTACAGCCCTTTCGGTCGCAAAAAAGATAGGACTGGTAAAAACCGAACATCCCAAGGTAATAACAGGTTTAGAACTTACCGAAATGGATAATGGTGCGCTCGAAAAACTTTTAAAAGAAGAAGAGGTAATATTTGCAAGGGTGTCCCCGGAGCACAAGATGAGGATAGTAACCACCTTCAAAGACATGAACGAGGTTGTAGCTGTGACTGGTGACGGTGTAAATGACGCCCCGGCGCTTAAAAAGGCTGACATAGGAGTTGCTATGGGGATAAGAGGCTCGGACGTG
>CAZBCT010000164.1:0-5691 GCA_964490485.1 uncultured Candidatus Brocadia sp.
TAGCGGCTCTGTATCAAGTTTATAAATCACAAATTGTGAGCCTCTTGAGTATAGTTACCATTATTCAGCATATCCTACGTTTCGGTGAAAACCTTGCATAAGATTACGTCGGATGACTTGGCACCGACCACCACATCGTCTCCTATTCTGAGGTTCATACGCAGGATCTCTTCCGTATCGATGAGGGTCTTAAAATACTGGTCTTCATGCAGAACGGTAACTGCCGCCATAATGGAGTCGGATTCTATATCTACTACCTTCCCTACGACCTGAATACGGGTGCTTAGCCGCCTTCCCATGAATACATCTTCAGGTGTTCCCTGCTTAACCACCCTGCCTGATTCCAGCGCGACCACATAGTCGGCCAGTTTGTACACCTCCGTCACATCATGGGTTACATAGAGTGTGGTTATGCGAAGCTGTTTTATGATCCGTTTTAAATCCTCCTGCAATTGTCTGCGGGTTTCCCAATCCAGCGCTGAAAGCGGTTCGTCCAGGAGCAGAATATCCGGTCTTCTGGCCAGGGCACGGATCAGGGCAACCCTTTGTTTTTGTCCTCCAGACAGTTGACCGGGATAGTAACGTTCGTATCCGGATAACCCTGCCAGGGATAAAAGGTCTTTTGCCTCTTTCAATCTCTTTTTTTCTTTTATTCCATACGCTACGTTTTTTTCCACCGTTAAATGGGGAAATAGGGCAAAGTCCTGGAATACAAACCCCACGAAACGTTGCTGAGGAAGGAGATGTATTGCTTTTGACTCATCATACCACACGTCTTCTCCTTTATGGATCATTCCACCGTCAGCCCTTTCCAAACCAGAAACCAGGCGTAATATACTTGACTTTCCCGCCCCGGAAGGACCAAACAAGGCTGTTACTTTTTCATGAGGAATCTCAAAGTTTACATCTAGTCCAAATTTTTTCCAGGTCTTTTTAACACGAACTTTTATCAAGACAAAACCCCCACATTACCACTAGAACATGCGCAGCAGAAAACGTCTATTTACAAAATAGACCACGGTGAGTATTACAAATGAAAATGCCAGTAAAATGGCTGCATAACTATTCGCAGTTCCATAATTCAACACCTGTACCTCGTCATAGATAGCTACTGAGGCAACCTTTGTGATTCCTGGAATATTTCCGCCAATCATAAGGACAACTCCAAATTCACCCACACAGTGCGCAAAGGAAAGTATGCAGCCTGTTATAACACCTTGCCTGGAGAGGGGAAAGATAACGAAAAGAAAGGTATATAATTTTGATCTGCCCAGGCTCCATGAGGCCTCGAGTAATCTTTTATCTACGCCGGCAAAAGCAGACTGAAATGGCCGGATAGCAAAGGGCAGGTTATAGATGAATGAGCCCACAACAAGACCTTGAAAGGAGAAGGCAAGTGTCTTGCTAAAAATATCTTCATACCAACGCCCGACAAAACTGTTTCCCCCAAGAGCCATGAGGAGATAAAAACCCAGGACGGTTGGCGGAAGAACAAGGGGCAAGGCTACCACAGACTCGACAAAAAACTTCCAGCGAAATCTGGAAAAGGCAAGCCAGTAGGCGAAAGGAATACCCAGGACAAATAATAAAAGTGTTGTAATGGCAGAAAGCTTTAAGGTTAAAAGGAAAGGAGCCGCAAAATCCATGGGAAAATAATCCTGTAGTTTAAAAGCAGTTAGCCTATATACGCCAGTACATACCGTATCTTACATAATAACGATTAGTATGCAACCAGTTAATATAATTTAATGGTTTAGGAATTTCAAAGTTGGGATTCTTCGATCGTTTCACTTCCACAGAATGACAGAATAATGCAAAATTGTCATTCTGAGAGGATCGAAGAATCTAATTCAATGTTTAGGAATTTCAAACTTTTTGATTCCCCTCTAAAAAGAGGGGATAAAGGGGTGTGTAAGTTTTCCTTAACACACCCCCAGCCCCTCTTTCTAGAGGGGAGCTTAAAGTCGCTGTCCATGGCGGCCTAATTTAATGTGTATAATTTCACATGCAGCCACCGTACAGGGCACGGTGGCTGTATGTGAGTTGTTATTTTCATCTATTTGATACAAATTCTTGTTTTCTCCAGGTTAGTCTACCATAATCATCACGTTGGAAGCTTTGATAACGGCGTAAACCTCCTTGCCTTTGGCTAGGTTCAGCGTTTCTGCGGAGTGTTTGGTAATTACCGATACAATTTCACCTCCGCCCGGCAATTCTATGTCCACTTCTGTATCCACCATACCATGCTTCACCTCTTTGACCTTACCTTTCAAAATATTACGAGCACTGATCTTCATGCCTTTCTCCTCTCTTGTGGAGTCAGTTCCAGATCACTGATCCCTATAATAAATTTTTAGGATGTCTGGATCCTAAGGGAAAAACGGTTTTTCCCTTTTCAAGCAATTTCATTTCCACACGATAAATGTTCTTCATCAATTATGGGAGTAGATAACCGTATTTGGAAAATATTTTTTTCCCCTTTTTCCCTTGTACGTATTCCAGGAATTTTCTGACACCCGGCTTATCCTTGCCTCTTTGCAGGACAACATAGGCTTGTCCAAGTTTGTTATACGCTTCGGCAGGAATAATCCAATAGTCTCCTTCATTTTCCATCTTTGGAGAAATTGCCTGGGACAGGGCGATAATGCCCACGTCGGCCGCGCCTGACTGGACAAATTGCGCCGTTTGTGAGATGTTTTCCCCGAAGACCAGTTTATCCTGAACCTTGTCCCACAATCCGTAGTGTCGCAGCGCCTCCTCTGCTGCCATGCCATATGGTGCTAGCCTTTGGTTTGCAATGGCCAGCTTCTTTACCTTTGGATCTAAAACGAGATTCACTCCCTTTCGGGGATTGAATGCAGATTTCTTTGGTATCCAGAGCACAATGTTTCCAAAGGCATAAATCGTACTTCCCCCCTTTACCGCCAGACCTTCCTCTTCGAGACGCGCGGGATAGGTCGTATCCGCTGAGAAAAAAATATCGAAAGGCGCCCCCTGTTTAATCTGGGCAAAGAAATTGCCGGAAGAACCGTACGATATCTCCGCATCGATGGTAGGGTATCTCTTCTCGAATCCTTTGCAGATATCACCCATGGCAGGGTTCAGGTTGGCGGCTGCAGCGATAAGGATTTTTTCATCCGCGCAAACCTTCTGGTGAAAAGCTATGAATAAAAATAGTAACCAGGTTACACATACTATCGGGATAAAATTCGTAGCCCGTCTGTTATGCATCAAAAACATCACGCCCTCCTTTAAAAGATCATTTGATATTGTAATCTGAATCTGTTTTCGTTTTTATCCTTCTCTGTGGTCTCGGTTACAAAGTGACCCACGTCAGTCTGTATCTGCTGGCGATGCCCACGCAGGTAATAATTAACGCCGACTGTATACTCCGTCTGTACATCATCCCGCACATCCTCATTCGGGTCAAGCAGGGAGTAACGGGCAGCAAGTTCTAGTTTTTTGGGCAGCACAAAATACCCAGCCTGGGTATAGAAACCGTCTGAGGTTACTGAATCACCAGCGCCTTCAGGATCGTTCTCCCGTATATAATATTCACTATCCCAACTAAATCCTCTGTATCTCATGCCCAGGTCAATGTTGCCGATTGCGGAATCGGTGTCTTCCAGCTTTTTGTCTTTCTCCTTCGCATTATAAACGAATGATGCGCCAATTACGGCCTTAAAATTCTCTTCGTATTTCAAGTCAGTCTCATCCCAACCCGTTGCTAAGTTGTAAGAATGATACCATCCGAAAGGATAATACCGTGCAGTAAGCACATACATGAGTTCGTTGTCGGTGTTTTCATCCCGGCCAAACGCTTTTGATGGATTCTGACCAGCGCCGCGGAAAACAGCTGCGTGGTATTCCATATGACCATCAAACGGTTTTCCAAAGATATCCACACCGTAATCACGGTCCTGTTTAAAGTTATCGCTGGCAATAGACCTGTCCTGAAGCAGGAGTTTGAAACCTGATGAATTCCATTGACGGTTGGCCGGCACCTTAAAATAACCGGACTTTATACTGAACGCCTCCTCGGCTGCCGCTGGCGTCCACCAGATATAATAATCCCTCAGATTCGCCTCAAAGCTGTCTGCATCAAGTTCCACGTTATAAAACAGATCCTTGCTATAGATATTGCCGGCAAAACAAAGCCTTGCCCTGCGCAGATCGATATCGGTTATATCGTCTTCATCAAAATCCTCATCTTTGTCCTTGTAGGTAAATCGTGTCTGGAATCTGAAACCAATGTTTAGAGAATAGTTTCCATCCCGTGTTTGAAAACCTATCGATGCCTTTTCCTTATCGGGCAGATAGTAGCCGTTAACCGGTTCATTCTTGCCAAGTAAGCCTAATCCCAATTTTTCCCGCGCCTCATTAGATGCGAGGTAGTTCCCCACCTCCTGCTTAACCTCTTCCTTGATCTCTTCTTTTGCAACGGCCACAGGTTTTTCACTCATAGACTCGACACGGGTTTTCAGCTCTTTGATTTGCTCCTGCTGGCTTAACGCCAATGTCTCCATCTGTTTCATCATCTGCTGCTGGACGAGAAACGCCTCTTCCATTTTTTTTAACTGCATTCTCAAATCGCCTACTTCATCTTCAAAAGCCTCTCTGTTCTGAACAACGTCCTGGGCAATGATATCCTGTGTTCTACCGTCAGCATATACCATACAAAATACCATAGTCAGCGATACACCATAGTGAAACCATTTACTTCTCACGTATTCCTCCTTTCCGTTATTGCTATATCATTTATGACATAACGCACATGCATAAAAATAGGCAACAGATTTTGACGCGGCCGGCCCTACAAGGTATTTCAAACGATATACCCGAAAACAATCTGTAATGAATGCAAAAAGAACGTTGTCATTGCGAGCACCTTCGCGGAATTCACACCGAGCACATTCGCTTTGCTCAGTGTAAACTCCGCGAAGCAATCTCATGGCAGGGATTGCTTCGTCGTTCCTCCTCGCAATGACATTAGATGTACGCTTATTTACAACGTTTCCTATAGTCACGACGATGCATACCTCCACGCTTCTTTTATGCTATATTTCCTTCGACAATATCAGTTCCGTTGATTTTACAATGGCGGTAACATCATCACCTTCTTTGATATTCATTTCCTTCAGAGAGGTATTGGTGATAATGGCATGGAGCATATCACCCTGGGATTCTACAAAGATCTTCGACAATATGTCTCCCTGAATAATCTGCCTTACCATTCCCCTGGCCCTGTTCCTGGCGCTCAACATCCCGGTAAATGCCTTTGCAATCATGATATCCGTACTTTTTATGAGCACAGAAATCGTATCACCCGCCGAAAGATGCATATCCTCACACGAAGCCCTTGTTATAATGACGCTGAGCGGTATCTCCTTCCATAGGATTTGAACGTGGGCATGGATTTGCCCTTGAGTTATATTGACAATCGTTCCGCAAAGTCTGTTTGCCATATACGACCACCTTTAATTAGGCCTTCGGCAACTTTTATCCTGTGTCCCTTCGCTGGTTCAATCGTCCTCGATTGAACCGAAACGTTTGATATAATTCCGTCTCACAGCACGAGCTTTAGAGTATCGTTCAAATATATGGTTCAATCGTTCGACTGAGCGCTCACGACGAAGTCTGCAAGATTGAACCAGCCGTAAACCGCAGAACAAGGAATATCGAATAGTGAAG
>CAZBCT010000165.1:0-5611 GCA_964490485.1 uncultured Candidatus Brocadia sp.
AGTCTGAAAGGACATTCCTGCCGGTAGGAACTGAAACAATTCATATGCCCTTTTTCTTTAATTCTAATCGTCTGAAAGGACATTCCTGCCGGTAGGAACTGAAACCGCACCTCACGGTCATTCCGAGCCCTTTGCTTCTTGTCATTCTGGGCAAAGCGAAGAATCTGGTCTTAACAAGACCCTTGCCTTCAGCTCGGGGTGAAATCTTTATTATCCCTTGTGAGCCAGAGGCTCATGGATGATTTCATATGAAACACTGCCTATGAAATTGCTTGACAAATTTTACCTACCTGCTAAAATATTTTGCCTTGTATTCATCGTTTCCCGATCACAGATACTTCGGCGAGATGCTGGTTTAATTCCCTTGTATTAAGAAAAAGTAAAAGGATACATATCTATGGCTATCACGGTTGGTATAAATGGTTTTGGAAGAATTGGGCGGAATGTCTTTCGTGCAATTGCGCAACGGGGGGGAATGGACGTTTTGGCTGTGAACGATCTTGCTGATTCAAAGTCGCTGGCAATATTGTTGAAATATGACTCCGTACACGGCAGATTTGACGGCAGCATAGAGGCAAAAGAAAAATCGTTGTTTGTGAATGGCAAGGAAGTTAAATTGCTCATGGAAAAGGACCCCGCAAAGTTGCCATGGAAAGCCCTTGGAGTCGATATTGTCATTGAATCAACCGGGCTATTTACCTCCCGTGCAGAATGCGCCAAGCATCTGGATGCCGGCGCCAAAAAGGTGATTCTTTCAGCGCCCGCAAAAGACAAAATTGATGCAACAATTGTCGTTGGGGTTAATAATCAGGATCTGAAACCGGAGCACAAGATTGTATCCAATGCATCATGCACCACAAATTGTCTGGCACCCCTGGCGAAAGTAGTAAATGACAATTTCGGCATTGAAAAGGGCCTCATGACAACGATTCACGCATATACAAACGATCAGCGTATCAGCGATCTTATCCACAAAGACCTCCGGCGGGCGCGGGCGGCTGCGGTAAATATCATTCCAACAACAACGGGCGCTGCCAAGGCAATCGGAGAGGTAATTCCTTCATTGAAAGGCAAATTGGATGGTCTGGCGATGCGCGTGCCTGTTGTTAATGGTTCTGTCACCGATTTAGTCGTGCTTGTTTCAAAGGATGTTACGGTAGAAGCCGTCAATGCAGCCATGAAAAAGGCTGCTGAAGGGGAACTGAAGGGCATTCTGGAATATTGCGAAGACCCCATCGTCTCTTCAGACATTATTGGGAACACCCATTCAAGCATCTTTGACTCCGGTCTCACATACGTAATTGACAAGCGTATGGTGAAGGTGGTGTCCTGGTATGACAATGAGTGGGGATTTTCAAATCGTATGGTAGACCTTGTAGAGTTAATCAGCCGGCAATAAGTCTGTAAAACATATCCATCATCCTTTATAAACTAACCAATATTCTATGCATAAATTATTCATTAAAGACATCGAAGTGCGAAGAAAAAGGGTAATGGTCAGAACGGATTACAATGTGCCCTTAGACGAAGAAGGAAATATTACCGACGATACCAGGATAAGGGCAACCTTACCAACGATCAACTACCTGCTGGATGAAGAAGCAAAGGTAATTATCGCTTCACATTTGGGCAGACCGGAGGGAAAAGCGAATCCTAAATACAGCCTCAAGCCCGTGGTGAGGAGGCTGCAACGCTTTCTCGGTGAAAGGGTGAAGGTAATCCTGGCAGAAGATTGTATCGGTGCGGCGGTAAAAAAACAAATCGAAGAAATGCACAGCGGGGACGTGATCATGCTCGAAAATTTACGGTTTCATCCCGGTGAAGAAAAAAACGATCCGTCGTTCTCAAAAGAGCTGGCCAGTCTGTGTGATGTATTTATTCAGGACGCCTTCGGGAACTGCCACCGAAAGCATGCCTCCATGGTAGGGATCGATAGTTATGTGCCATCGGCAGCCGGGTTCCTGCTCAAAAAGGAGATGGACTATTTTGAGAAGGCCGTTAATAATCCTATGCGGCCGGTCGTGGCGCTCTTAGGTGGCGCAAAGATTTCTGACAAGATAAAGATCGTTGAAAATCTGTCTAAAAAGATGGATAAAGTCCTTATTGGAGGCGCAATGGCCTTCACCTTTCTTAAGGCACAGGGCTTTTGCGTTGGGAAATCCCTGGTTGAGGACAGCATGCTCGACGTGGTGAAAAATTTGATGGACATCTCCAGAAAAAATGGCACCAAGCTGTATTTGCCGGTTGACTTTGTTGTTGCCGAGAAATTTGACGGCCAGGCAGAGACGAAGGTTGTTCCCTATCAGGAAATTCCGGAGAAATGGATTGCCCTAGATATTGGTCCTGCTACGACAAAGCTATTTATAGAAGCGCTCCAGGATGCAAAGACGATTGTCTGGAACGGCCCGATGGGCGCATTTGAATTTGATGCCTTCAGTCGTGGAACATACGCTATGGTAGATGCCGTAACGAACTCTCATGCATCAACAATCGTAGGCGGTGGCGACACCGATATGGCATTTCATAAATCAGGAAAGACGCACGAAGTATCTTTTATCTCCACGGGAGGAGGGGCATTTCTGAAATTATTAGAAGGAGGCGAACTCCCCGGAATTGCATCTCTGTCAGACCGGAGGAAAAACGCAAGAGAAGCTTCTCCTTCGCAATCCTGACCCGTATAGGAACAATTGAAAAAGGAAGAACAAGCTATTTCCCCTTTACGTTGAATCATTTGAAAAGCACAAAGCAGGAAACTCTATGCAACCAGCAATTAAAATTGCAGCATCAATTCTTGGCGCCAATCCTGTCCGGTTAGAAGAAGAAATAAAAAAGATAGAACTGGCCGGCATTGATTTAATACATATTGACGTCATGGATGGCCATTTTGTCCCCAACATCACGATGGGGCCTTTCATCGTTGATGGTATCCGGCGTATTACCGACGTGCCTCTGGACATTCACCTAATGATTGAAAATCCTGAACGCTATGTGAACGCCTTTGCTGCAGCAGCACGGGCCGGTGACCTGATAACCTTCCATAGAGAGACAACAAAAAAGCCCAAGGAGATTATTGAACTCATTAAAAAGACAGGATTAAAAGCCGGCGTGTCGCTGAATCCGGATACCCCGACCGAGACGGTTGAAGACTTCTTGGGTGCACTTGATATGGTGCTTGTTATGTCAGTGAATCCAGGCTTTGCCGGGCAGCGGTTCATCCCAAAAGTCTTGCCAAAGATTGCAAGACTGCGCAGTATAGCGCCCGATGAAATGGATATTGAAGTGGACGGTGGCATTACCACGGAAACCGTTTCTCAGGCTGCTCAACAAGGCGCAAATGTGATTGTTGCAGCCTCTGCAATTTTCAAAGCCGACGATCCCGCCGAGGCAATCAAAACCCTCAGACAAACGGCAGAACAAGCGGTGAAAAGGGAATGTACTTAGAATGCAAACGCATAGGCTTTGTATCCGCGTCTGAAACGGAGATTATTGTGGCAAACGATGTCTTTGGTAAAAAACATCTTGTTTTTTTATAAAAAGCCTATAAACTAGGATAATCTATTTCGCGGTATCAGGGTCTCATAAAAAAGAGGTTTTACAAAAAGGGTTTTTACGCGATATCAGGAACTGTTCCTGATAGAGAAACCGTTCTTTCAGGGCTTTATCATGCATTTATAATAATGGCCAAGAGGCTTTCTTATGGTGTTTTTTAGAAAAAAGAAGGACATGCCCAATGGTTTGTGGGTACGTTGTGATGGTTGCAGCAGTATGCTCTTTAAAAAAACCGTTGAAGACGGGATTTTCGTCTGCCCGGAATGCAATTACCACTTTCGGATATTTAGCAGAGACCGGTTGAATCTCCTGGTCGACGAAAACAGTTTCGAGGAAATGTGGCCGAATATGGCGCCGTGCGATCCACTCAACTTTAAAGACAGGATAACGTACCCTGAACGGGTAACCGAAGAACAACAAAAAACTGGACTAAAAGAGGCTGCAATTGTCGGAAAGGGGAAAATCAACGGCAAGGAGGTAATGATTGGAATCACCGATCCGGGCTTCATTATGGGAAGCATGGGCTCGGTTGTGGGAGAAAAAATAGCCCGCGTCGCGGAAAAGGCAACGGAATTGAGGTTGCCTCTTATCATTATTTCAGGTTCTGGCGGTGGCGCCCGGATGCAGGAGGGGGTATTTTCCCTCATGCAAATGGCGAAAACCAGCGCTGCTATTGCCCGGTTTCAAGATGCCGGTGGATTATATATATCGATCCTGACAGACCCGTCTCTGGGTGGTGTTATGGCCAGCTTTGCATCGCTGGCTGATATTACGATAGCCGAGCCAAAGGCGTTGATTGGTTTTGCAGGGCCCAGGGTTATTCAGGAGACAATCAAGCGCTCACTTCCGAAAGGTTTTCAGACCGCGGAATTTTTGTTAGAGCACGGCTTCCTGGATATGATTGTCTCTCGTCAGGACATGAAAAAGGAATTGTCCAGACTGATTGCTTATTTACAATAATCTTACAAAAAATAAAAGGTTCCCCTGTAGCTCAATGGTAGAGTAGCCGGCTGTTAACCGGTTGGTTGTAGGTTCGAATCCTACCGGGGGAGCCAATTTTATAATAAACGTAGTAAATAAGTATCCATGCAAAGGCATGCAGAAGTTCATACTTACCCGTGAAGACAGCACCCATACCTTATTGAGTTTCATCGCCGGCAAACTGACATTATCCAAAAAAAAGGCAAAACAACTCCTCGACCACCGGCGCGTTTTTGTAAACAAAAGGCGGACATGGATTGCCTCCTACCAGTTGAAAGAAGGCGATTCCATTGAGATCTACACAGAAGAATCCTGCTCGTCAGCATTCAAAAAAAATGCCGTCCTGTTTCAGGATAACCACTACCTCATTGTTTCAAAACCTGCCCATATCATAACAAACGGACCAAAAAGCCTCGAAGGCGAGCTGAGGGTATATTTTCAGGACAACCATATTCAGGCCGCCCACCGGCTGGATAAAGACACCTCCGGCGCAATCATCTTCGCTATGAATAAGGACGCCTTTGAACAGATGAAGGCCTTGTTTAAAAAAAACCTTATGGAAAAGGTCTACCGGGTTATCGTACGGGGTGGTATAAGCAAAAAAACTTTTACCATAGATACCCCAATCCATGGACAAAAGGCCGTGACTCACGTGAAGCTCTTAAAGAGCGGCAAGGGCGCCTCCTATCTGGAAGTGAGTACTGAGACCGGCAGGACGCATCAGATCAGAATACATCTTGCCTCTGTGAGGCATCCTGTTCTTGGAGAAATGGAATACGATCACAAGCCAATAGAACACCAGCTGTTGAGGCAAGTCCCAAGACAGATGCTCCATGCATATCAATTGTCGTTTACTCATCCCTATACCCGGAAGACGGTATCTGTCACGGCGCCTCTTCCTGCCGACTTCAATCAGTGCCTTAACCCAAGTTCAACAAATTCGTCAAAAAAAGGGTGAGAAATGGGCAAAAATCGGGTATGCAAAAGTTGTAAGCCATTGATATGGCTAGAACTCAAAGTTTAGGATTTCGTAACAATTTAGTTTTTTGAAAAAGTAGGGGCGAAGCATTTGCCAGTTTGG
>CAZBCT010000166.1:0-5551 GCA_964490485.1 uncultured Candidatus Brocadia sp.
TAACCATCACACAAAAGGCAACCGTCCTTGCCCGTTCAAGATCGCCGGTGAGTTGCCCGCCCATGCAGCAGGGAATCAATTCATTAACAAACCAGTAATATAAAGAACCTGGTTTTGTACTGTTGGTGTAACACAAAATAAATAAATATGCAAAAAGGGTGCTCAGAGCTATGATAAAACCCTGAAATACAATCAATGTGCCAAGACGTTTGTCTATGATCTGTTCTGTTGATCTCCTGGCAGGCCTTTTCATGATATCAGGCGCTACTGAATCAACGCCCAATGCCAAAGCCGGAAATCCGTCGGTAGCAATGTTTATCCATAATATCTGGATAGGAAATAATGGCAGGGGGAGGTTGAAAATTGAGGCAAAGAGCATCGTTAAGATTTCACCGGCATTACACGAAAGCAGATAGTGGATCGATTTCTTTATGTTATCATAAATGCCTCTGCCCTCTTCAACGGCTGATACGATAGAAGCGAAGTTGTCGTTAGTTATAACCATATCAGATGCCTCTTTCGTGACGTCGGTGCCCGTAATACCCATAGATATGCCGATGCTCGCCTCCTTTACAGCCGGAGCATCATTCACTCCGTCACCCGTCATGGCAACAACAGCGCCCTGCTTCTTCCATGCCTTGATAATCCTGAGCTTGTGTTCGGCAGATACTCGTGCATATACGGCTATGTTTGACACGTCCTTTTCTAAAATTTCATCGGGGAGCGTGTCCAATTCCGCTCCATCGATGGCCTTTCTCTTATGGTCAAGAAATCCTATTTCCTCTCCAATTGCTTTGGCCGTATTTTTATGATCCCCGGTAATCATAACGGTCGTTATACCTGCTGTATGACAGGTAGCAACGGCATCTTTAGCCTCAGGTCTGGGGGGATCAATCATAGCCAATAAACCAAGAAAAACCATATCCTTTTCTATGCTATCAGGGGATTGTTTGATAGTTTCAGGGTCGATGGGTTTGAATGCTACACCAAGCACGCGCAGGGCCGCACCTGCCATCTTGTTGTTTTCGTTTAATATTACGCGAATATCATCGCCGGAAAGGTCTCTTAGTTCTCCTTCGGTATAAATCTTTGTACAATCATTTACAATAACATCAGCCGCTCCTTTCTCACAAGCAAGCAGAACTGAATGGGGTGTTTCCCTGACGGTAGTCATCTTCTTCCGTTCGGAATCAAAAGGTATCTCTGAAAAAAGAGGGAACTTTTCCCGTAATCCTTCTTTCCGGATACTTGCTTTAGCGGCAGCGGTTAGGATAGCGCCTTCTGTTGGATCTCCAATAACCTTCCACGTATCATTGTCTTTTTTCAGATAGGCATTATTACATAAAGCGCCTATGCCTAGAAAAAACTTCACTATTCGTTGATCGATTTCTGAAAGAGGTCGCCCGCTGACAGTGAAGTTTCCCTCCGGGGCATAACCCGTTCCTGAAATGTCAAAGATTTTTCCGTTGGCAAATATCTTTCTCACCGTCATCTCGTTTTGAGTTAGAGTGCCTGTTTTGTCTGAGCAAATGACTGAAGCGCATCCAAGCGTCTCTACCGCTGGTAATTTCCGAATCAGTACATGACGTTTCACCATACGTTGCACACCGAGAGCCAGAGCAATAGTCACGATTGCCGGCAGACCTTCCGGGATAGCGGCAACGGCAAGGCTTACCGAGGTAAGGAATGCCTCCAGGAGCGGGTCTTTCCGCCATAACTCCAAAAGGAAGACAATTGCCACGATCCCTAAACACAGATAGACCAGTTTTTTCCCAAACACTTCAAGCTTGCGCTGAAGCGGTGTCTCTTCTTTTCCCGCTTCCTGAATAAGGCCCGCAATCTTACCCAATTCAGTCTTCATGCCGGTTGTTACCATAACGCACGTCCCTTTACCACTGGTTACCGAAGTTCCCATAAATACCATGTTTTCTCTGTCTGCGATTGGTAAAGAGGGATTTTGAAGCGGTTCTGTGGATTTGTCGACCGGTGTTGATTCACCTGTAAGAGAGGCTTCCTGAGTCCTCAGGCTAAAGGAAGAGCAAATTCTGCCATCGGCCGGGACATAATCCCCGGCCTCTAGCAGCACAATATCGCCTGGCACAATTTCACGGGAAGAAATGGAATGTATCTCGCCGTCACGCATTACCCTTGAAAAAGGCGCCGCCATTTTTTGTAAGGCTGCAAGTGATTTCTCTGCCCGAAATTCCTGAATAAACCCGATGACGGCGTTAATAACAACGATAGCAAGAATGGCCAATGCATCAACCCATTCTCCCAAAAATCCGGACACGATGGCTGCCACCATTAATATCCAGACAATGACGTTATTAAACTGCCCGAAAAAGAGCAGGAAAGGGGATATCCCTTCTTTTTCCTCCAACTGATTGTATCCGAATTTTTTAAGCCTGTTTTCAGCCTCTGCATGACTCAACCCGGTATCGGCATTGGTATCAAGGCTTTTTGTTGCTTCGTTGATCTGTATCGTATGCCAGGGTATATTCATCATGTATAGGTAACGTTGAGATTTCTCAGGAAAGGAACGGTAGCGCTATAAAAAAAGGCAACACTTTAGTTTTTTGAAAAAAAGATTCAATCTGTTTTTAGTTTTACGGTACGGACAAAGTGTTTAACGTTTTCAAACACACCCCCGGCCCCTCTTTTTAGAGGGGAGAGCAAAAGTCCCCTCTAGAAAGAGGGGATTTAGGGGTGTGTTTCTCATGGTATATGCCTTGTCCATCGATGATGGTTAAAGCCACATTTTATTGGAATTTTCCAAAAAGAGATTTTGGTGTCGATGTGCCACCGCAAACCCGTTTAAATAAAAGGAAAAACACTAAAACGAACGAAAGCAGATATTTTACAAAGATTTAAATTATCACATCTTTCGCCAAGGTGTCAAACGCAATTTATTGAAATATTCTCAGCACGGCAGATACCCTTTCTTCATCAATGGTATCTGCCGATTTTTAGGACTTTTTGGACAAGCCCACGTATCAGTGAACACGCAACAAATCCCCATGAGCAAAGAAAGGACTCGAAGTGGCCTGTCGTTTGGATCGTCGGAAATACCCGACTGGGCGAAAGGTGACGGATGAGGGCTTTAAGAGAGTGAACCTGAAACGCAATACGTTTCAGGGCGACGGGAATTTCATGATTCACCACGCTATGCATTAACAGAGGTGATACCTTTATTTATTGATACTGCCTTGCCTGACGGTGATATCATCTCCTCACCGTATTTCCCGCAGTCTTAGCGCCAGAATATATCATTGAAATATACACCAAATTAGGTAAAATCTTAAGGCAGCATAGCCGCAGCCAAATCCTCCTTAATAAACCAAGAGGTAAGGGAGTTGTGAAAACTTACAAAAACTTGTCCTTACGAAACTTGTCCTCGTGAAAACGGGAATGGGGAAAGAAGTTTTGGCAGGGTAATACGATAAGGTGACCGGCATTGCCTGAAAATGAGATAACCCCGTGCAACACTGTTAGCAAAGGGATGACAACCCACTCCACCCACTTCGGTAAGGAGGACAAGTAAAATCCCCATTAGGAAAGGGGTATCAAGAGGATCGTAAAATAGCCAGAGGAAAAACACAACCCCCTGTTTCCCCTTTGGTAAGAGAGACATCAAGAAATTTTCTTCTGTTAAGGGGACTTAATGAAATACCCCGTTATTACGAGGATAGTGCCGACCCTTGTGATCGGCTTGTGTGGGGGATATCCACCCCCTTAACCGCAGCCAGCAGGAGACACCGGTGCTAGGCGCCCTGTTTTGTAAAGTGATAGGTTATGCGATATAACATAAAAAGATTCCTTACGGTTGATCTCTGGGCCGAGGAGAAAGAGTCCCCGGTTACCTTGCGGCTTTTGCGCAGGGTGGTAAAGTTCTGCGCCCTTGTCGTAAGTGAATTTACTGAAGGCCGGTGCCTGTTAAAGGCATCGGCGCTGACCTTTATTTCGCTAGTGTCACTTATTCCACTCCTGGCGTTTCTTTTGTCTGTTTCAAAAGGACTTGGTGCGGAAAAGGCGCTGGAGCAGAAAATCGACGCCTATATTTTTAATCTCCCCGGCGGTGAAATAGTTTCTGCCGTTGTCAATTTTAAGCGCGGGCTTTTTCACGAGATTGACAATCTTGATCTTTCCGAACCTGCTGCCCGGGAAAAGATTCTCGGCGCTATAAAGGCTTTTGATGGGTACATTCTTTCCACCGGGAGAAAAATACCGTCTCCAGTGTCTGATATATCAGAAGACTCCACAAATAACCACATGTATGATGCATCATATGAGCAAGTATCCGCAGAAGAAACAAAAACAGCAATTAATAAATACAAAAGGGAGCTCGCGCATATTGTTACATCCGCAAATTTCAGCAGTAAAGAAGCAAAAAATGAAGTGAAAGAACGCATAGAAGCTTCTGTCCTTTCCGTGCCTTCAAACATCAGCTTAAATGCTTTCCTGTATAAAAAACAGATTATGCACTTTGTCGACAGGACAAGTTTTGGGTACCTCGGTGCAATCGGGCTCATATTTCTCTTCTTTTCTGTTATTAATATGATTGGCAATATTGAGGTCTCTTTTAATGATATTTGGAAGATTAAAAAATCCCGTTCGGTCTTCAGAAGGTTTACCGACTATACCAGCATAATGTTTATCCTGCCTATCCTTCTTCTGACATCGACAACGATTACGGCTGTTTTGACAAATGAAAGGCTCGTCACCCTCTTAAATATCGTAGGGGCCGGCAATATTTAT
Organism: uncultured Candidatus Brocadia sp.; assembly: GCA_964490485.1. Lineage (GTDB taxonomy): Bacteria > Planctomycetota > Brocadiia > Brocadiales > Brocadiaceae > Brocadia. The sequence goes on from CAZBCT010000166.1 coordinate 4,756, forward strand.
TTGAGTACGTTGGGGATGTTTTTGCCGGTTATTGCGCTGTGGGCTGCATCCATTTCCGTTTATATTTTTCTGCCAAACACCAGGGTCAGGGTCATTCCCGGGGTAATCGGTGGCGTCATAGGCGGGACACTTTTTTACCTGCTCCAGGTCTTTTATTTTAAAAGCCAGATTGGACTTGCACGATATAACCTGATTTATGGCGCATTTGCAGCAATTCCGTTTTTCCTGTTGTGGTTACAGATGAGCTGGAATGTCGTTCTTTTTGGAGCCGTGATCTCATATGTTATCCAAAACAGCAAGTTTATTAAGCTGAAAAGCCGACCCTTGGGGATAAACTATGCATCAAGGGAAGTTTTGGGACTTTTTATTATGGAGCGAATATCCACACAGTTTTTGAACGGAAAGGGCGAACGGTGGTCAAAGGAAGGTTTATCGGAGGCGCTGTGCATTCCCGTTGAAACGGTTCAGGAGATTATTGCCGAACTCTCAAAGGCGTCTCTGATTGTGGAAATCCCCACTGAAGGCTCTTTTTGCTACATGCCGGGGCGAGACTTGGATGCAATCCGTGTGGCTGAAGTATTATTTACCATGAGAAATATCGGTGAAAAATACACGCCAGTTTCTCTGGCAGTTCAGGACCAAAAAATAGTAAAGCTTCTTGACGATCTTCAGGATGCTATCCGGAACCACATGAGATTTACCATGAAAGATATTGCTCAGGATGCAAGAGCGCAGAGTGGGGTTGTAACAATTTAGTTTTTTGAAAAAGTAGGGGCGAAGCATTTGCCAGTTTGGG
>CAZBCT010000167.1:0-5501 GCA_964490485.1 uncultured Candidatus Brocadia sp.
ACGTTGCTTAAAAAACTTACAAAAAAAAGAAGTTTTTACAGGGTAATACTATAACCCTGAAGGGGTGAAATAAAATTACCATTACACCGGCATAAACAACCAATACCACCCCTGCGGGGTTAACAGGCAAAAATGCATCAATTGGCTATAATCATGACATCCTTCCAGGATTTGGAAATTGCAAAGACCTGTTTTGAATCTGCCTCTCCCCGTATATTCGCCCTGATACAACCAACAAAACAAGGCTTTCTATGGAGATTTTTCAAAATAGCAAAATGTTACAGAATTTCTAGATCATCAAGCGTCCTGAGGCGCATTTAATAAGCGCGATGCCGTGTTGACGCGCGGCGGGTCACTGTCAGATCGTAGGCGCGTGCGATATCAGTATTGTGCAGCAAACCTACTAAATGACGCGGATTTTTGCGTGCCACGACTGGCAATTGGCCAACATTGCGGACTCCGATACGACGTAAAGCGGCGCCAATCGTCTCGTCTGGATATGCAAGGAGCAGCTCTCGTGTGCAGACTTCACCAACAGAACGCACCATGCCACTATCATCATCCTGTGCGCGATCAATATCTTGCACCGTGATAATGCCGGTCAATTCGCCTGCATCATTGAGCACTGGCAAGCCGTGTTGTCGTTTTCGGGTAAGTAAATCGGTTGCTGCTGTCAACGAATCAGACTCCCGTAAAGTAACGATTTTGGTCTCCATGACTTCACTTACCGTAATTGTTTCCAGCACGTCAATGTCGCGTCCTCGTTGTAAACGTATACCCTTGCGCGTCAGCCCCAGGGTGTATACTGAATCATGTTGCAGATGCCACGAGAGAAACAGACTAACATTTACTGCGGCGATCAAGGGCAAAATAATCCGATAGTCATGGGTCATTTCGAAGAGCAGGATGAACGAGGTAATTGGCGCATGTATTGTGCCTGCCAGGACGGCTGCCATCCCGACCATTGCAAATGCGGGTGGTGAAATGTTGAGAGAAGGAAAAATATGTCCGGCAACGAGTCCGTAAGCGCCCCCAAGTGTAGCGCCGGAAAAAAGGGAAGGCGCAAATACACCTCCGTGAAAACCGCTGCTAATGCAGATTGGTGTTAGCACGAGTCTGGCTAACGTCAGTGAAAGCAGGAGAGTCACCGCCAGAGGTTTGCCGTCTAAAATGTTTTCAATTGTGGCATAGCCTGTGCCAAGCACCTGCGGCAGGTGCATTCCAACAAGACTGACGGCGAGACCAGCAACTACTGGTTTGAACCAGCGTGGAGCACTCCATGTATCAAAGATACCCCGCGTGAAATGATGCAAACGAATATAGAATGCCGAGCTAAGTCCGGATAGCACACCTAATCCAAAATAGAGCGGCAGTTCCCATATTGAATTAAAGGCATATGCAGGGATGTGAAATGCAGGTTGATGCCCTGATATGGCCTGAGTAAACACAGATGAGATCACAGATGCTAAGGTAACGATCCCAAAGGCGTTTACATTCAGTTCGCCTATAACAATCTCTAAGGCGAAAAATATGCCGGCAATAGGTGCGTTGAAGGCTGCGGCTAGCCCCCCTGCAACTCCCGATGCAACAAGCGCACGGATTCGTTCATCAGAAAGACGCAAGAGTTGCCCAAACATTGATCCTACGTATGCGCCTATCTGCATTGAAGGGTCCGCAGGACCCACTGACGCGCCTGAACCAAGGGATAATGCAGCGGCTACTGTTTTGGTTGGTATTTTTCGATAGGGCAGCCGTCCACCTCCTAATGACACGGATTCCATAATACCTGCTATGCCATGATATCGTTCCTTACCAATAAAAAAATGGGAAATCAGTCCGACGGCGAGACCGCCAAGGACAGGTACAAAGAAGATCATCCAATTCCCTACGAAACCCAAGGCTGTTCCTATCCTGTCAAGTCCAGCACAAGTGGCCAAATCATGGAAAAACCGAAGGGCGCTTTCTTTCTGATACAAAAGGCCCAGGGGTGTATCTATTCCCTCAAATGCATACCGGTATATCACATGAAACAGTTGTTTGAAGAGCCACACTCCTATGCCGCTCGTGAGGCCAACGAGTATCGCTATTACGGCAAGAGCAACTGATTCGGAGAATTGCTGGCGATTGAGCCAGTGAATGATCTTGCTGGGAGAAAATAGTTTTAAAAACATGATTTTTATTGTCCGGTTAATTAAATGCTAAGGAAGTTCAAACTTTGAAATTTCCCTCTAAAAAGAGGGGAGTAAGGGGTGTGTAAATCAGTCGTAACACACCCCCCGCCCCCTCTTTTTAGAGGGGAGATTTAAAGTAGCTGCCAAAGGCAGCCTATTTAAATAAACAGGATTTGGTCCTGGCCAGTTTCAGCAAGAAATGTGGTTAGCCCCATACTCTTATCAACCTCATTTACAAGTTCTTCCCGGGAGATGTTTAACAAGCCCATAGAGTTGGTGCAGACATAAAATTTTGCACCCATAGCCTTAGCCTGGGTTAGAAGTTCAGATATTTCCTGAACGTGGCCTTTTTTCATATGATCTTCCAATAGTTTCCTGTGAGTCTGGCCCTCTTCATTAAGTTGGAAAACAGGTTTTCCTTTTACCAAATATTCTAACGCCCAATAGGTAAAAAAGCACCTTGCTTCTCTGCCTAATGCCAGGGCTACCAGCACAATGGAAAAACCATGATAAACGCGGTCGTATGAGCCACTGTGAAATATGATCGACAAATCTTTCTTATCTGCTTCCATGGTTTAGTTCATTTGCCTCTTATGGTTTCTGCCCAATCCAGCAAAGGCACGCCTGCCTTCCTTGCGATAGCAAGTTTCTCGCTTAACGTATCAATTTCCTTTTTACTCAATCTTTCGGAAAGTATGGATAAACCGTCACAGTTTGAGACGTGGATTAAAAGCGTCCTCGCTGCCGTGGCTGCTTGCTTTGCCTCTCCATCTGTTAAATTGTCCTTCTTTAATAAATCGGCACAAGAACGGGCGGTGGCTATGACCCCGTCATGCTCTTCGAGTAACTGGTCAACATGCTCACCCAGCAATACGCGAAGCGCGGGATAAAGGGTTTCTTCTTCATACCGAAAGTGTGGACCAACGAGTACGTTTATATTACTGAGTATTTGTCTTGCCTTAACGATGTCTCTCAATTGTAATGCATCGATTAAGCCAAGCAGTCCATCCCTTACTTTTCGATGGTCTTCTCTAAATTCTGCAATTGGATCTAACTTCGTCATTTTATTCACCATCCTTTTTTAAATTCATTTTATGTTCATTATCCAGTTTATTCATCATAACGATTTTTGTATGTAGACTTTAATACGTTTATTTCTTCTTCAGAAAAACCCTTGATCCACAAATGTTCTTCCTGGCTTAACAATTCCTCAATTTTTCGTTCGTATTTTGTCTTCATTTCATCACTCTTTCGGGCAGCGGCCTTAATTACGGCAGGTAAAAACTTCATATAATAGTGCTTTGCCACCTCATACAAGCCATGCCAGTGTGTATAATCAGGACCCATCATACTTGCGCCATGTCGCGCCCTTCTGCCTTCATGATGCCACAATTCCCAGAAAATCCATTGAACTTGATGTTCAAATGGGGAATTTGGGTTTAAGACTTCATCCTCAGCCAGCGCATTCATCATTGCCTGCGCCGGTTCCGCAAATTTTTTGTTGTAGAGGGCCACAAGACTATCGAATTGGTGGTAAAAATTGTCGACATGGGTATGATTATGGCAATTTCTGCACACGCCCTTCATTTTTTCACGCCGTTCTTGCCAGGTCACAATTTTATCAACACGCTTTGAAACGATTTTATCAACCAATTTTTCATCCTGCACGATTTTTTCAATCACCTGCACCTCTTCACCAATCTCAGGCAGTTTCCGGGTATCGGGATAATCTTCCTTAAACCCATCTTCGTAAATCACCATATTTATCTTTGTGCTGACGACCGGACGAAGTGTCCAGCTAATTCGTTCTCCAACATCATGGTTACTCGCATTATGCTCGCCTTCCGATGTCATATAGTTACTGATATGGCAGGTTGTACATGTCGGGGCTGCGGAGTAATCCTTTCCCAACACCCAACGGCCTTCCTTGTCCAGTGCCATGCGGTCAATATTGGCGGTATACGCAATTCCATGCTTTGACTCTTTATAAATTTCCATTTGCGGATGATCAGGACCCATGTGGCACTTCCCGCAATTTTCAGGCGCTCTGGACAATTTTGCCTCAAATGAATGTCTCGAATGGCATGCGTGGCACGAACCTTTTGAACCATCCGGGTTTAGACGGCCAATTCCACTGTTTGGCCATGTATTAGGGTCAATTACCGGTTTTCCTTTTTCCCGCAATATCTCACCCGCTTCATTTCGCTTAAATTTTATTATGCTTCCGTGACATTGCAGGCAACCGTTAACGGCATCTGCATTATTGTCCGGGAGGCCAATAACCCTCTCAGCAAGCAGATTATCGAGGCTATAAAGGATTTCGCCGGCTTTTGCATGATGACTTCTTGAAAACTCTTTGTACTCAATTGCATGGCAATTTGAGCAGTCTTTGGGAGTAACTAATATAGAAATCAAAGCTCCCATATGCTGCCAGGCGTCTATTTCTCCCTCATTTGCCTTGTGACAATCAATACACCCTACCCCTTTTTGGGCATGGCGCGACCGTTCCCATTCCATTACCAGGGCAGACGTCGTGGTTTTATGGCAGTCGACGCACATTTGATTCGCAGTTGTTAATACAGGACTTGGCTTTGCATCGAGCGGGAATTGCTTTTCAACCTCGACGGTTTTCTTCGGTAGAAGTGAAGATTTCTCGGTTAAAGCAATGTGTTCTCTGTGAAACTCATTAGCCTCGGCATACATAGCGCCAAAAACTGACAGTCCAAAAAATAAAAACAGATAAAAAATCTTTTGCCAGTTTGTTTTGTTGTTCATGGTTTTAATTCTCTTTTCTCTTATTCAGTTGATCCGCTATATAATGTTATATTGTACCTTCTCCTCCATAACACAGTTTTTCTGTTGGGGACAATCCCAACTTATTCCTTTTTCAATATATCCAAAAGCACTTGTGCATTATTTCTTTCTTCATCTTTGGCGGCATATAGCAAAGTGACCTTTTTATTTTTCCCTAAATCTATCAATTGTTTTAAGAATTCATTTTTTTCTTTCAACTCTTTTCTGTAACGGCTTTTGAACTCCTGCCAGCGTTCCTCTTTATGAGCAAACCACTTTCGGAGTGTGTCGCTGGGGGCAATCTCTTTCATCCAGTAATCGACGGCAGCCTCTTCTTTTTTAAGACCTCGCGGCCAGAGACGATCAATCAAAACCCGTGTGCCATCATTCTTGGCAGGTTCTTCATAAACCCGTTTTATTTCAAACATGGCAAATTGAAACCTCCTTTCACTTCACTTTATAAAAAAATCGTAACAATTTAGTTTTGAAAAAGTAGGGGCGAAGCATTTGCCAGTTTAGGTATGAATGCATGTATGC